>JANLXV010000561.1:0-20447 GCA_031365305.1 Chitinophagaceae bacterium | reverse complement strand
CTCCCTTTTCAATCAGCATTACTTTTACTTCCGGCTCACCATCTTTTACTTCTTTTATTAATGTCTTATCAAATTCTACATGATATTGCTTTGTTAAGGGCAAAATATCTTTTTGTAATCGTTCGCTCCATTCTTCTTTTTTAATATCCAGTGGCTGAATTTTCGAATATTGATTAGCCAGCAGAATGTCTTCAAACGATTCCCATTGATAGAGTATATGATTGTATAGAAACAGCACCGGGCTTATCCATTCATTTTTGTCAAGACTGATTAACTGCACATCAATTTTTAGGAAGCATGACAACTGGTAGCTATCGTCTTTAAGACTTATTTTAAAAATTGGCTTTACAATTTCCTGTGATAATGATACTTCAGATAAAGCATCTGTTTTTAAAGCCATACCGGGTGCCAGGTAATACACCATTGTTTTGGCCGCATTCTCAGCAAATATTTTTTTAAGTTTTGGATGAAGATATTCAACTACAAGAGACTGCGTTTCTTCCGGCAACTGGTCAGTATCCTGGTGAATAATATTTTCCCAAAAGCCACTGAAAGGCGAGTTACGGTTTAAATATTTATTGATCTCTACAGGCTGCATTTTTCTTACCTGCGTTAATACTTGCCGATCTTCCTCTGAAAAAATTTCAGCATTTATGAACTTGCCAAGATCTAATTTTTCAACTCTTGAGATATATTTGCTATTCTCTTCATCAGCCTCCCCCTGTATAATATTAAGGATGAAAAAGGGGAACGATTTTTCATTAGCATTAAAAACTACAGATAATTTTTTTCTTGCCACAAGGGTATCAACTTCTGCAGGAGCTGGGGCTAAAAATGCAGGAGAAGATGTGGCACCTGCTACAGGATTAATCCGTTTTATGCTGCTATCCAAAACTCTTAAGAACGGTTTGCCATCTTTATATATGAATTCAAATTTTCCTTTTAAATCTTCGTCAAGGGAATAACCGTAGGCTTCCAATAATTTATTCTTTTCTTTATCCCAGTTTCTAATACTTTCAAAATAGTTAGGGCCATAGGCATTTAATAATTGTAAAAACAGTAAAGTCTTATGTACGCATAAAGGCCTTGTTGTTTCATGGCAATTGCAGGACGTGTCAAAGTTTTTTTCATCATTTTTTTGAATAACAATTTTATTTACACCATTACTTTCAATCATTGCCTCAACTTTTTCATTTGCTGCGGTAATGATGTTAGCTTTTGTTGTTCTCAACATTTTTTCTGCTTCATCATATATAGCAGGAGAGGAGAGCATTTTAAGCATACGCAGATCAATAAATTTCATTTTAGCCACCGTATGCTTTTGATTATAGCTGGTTTGCTCAAGCGTGCCCAGAATTTTTTTATCAACAAGATCCTGTAATTGAAAGAGAGCAGCAGCTTCGTGCCGGCAAATATCACTGAGGTTATAGGGGCAGGCGCATCTTAATAAAAGCGTTTGCGGATCATTATATTTTTGAATATGTACTTTATAAAAGGTGCTGTAGCTATCATCCTTTACCCGAAAGGTTACCGCATTCATCAGGTCATCATGGTCAATCAATTCAACATAGCCAAAAGCATGAATCTTTTTTCCACGTCTTATCACTTCATCGGTACCTGAATTATAAACATATTTTACCAGAGGTGGGAGTGCCAAATCAAAAAATATTTAGTTATGAAATATTTACAAATGCTTGAGAAAAGAGCAATTTGCAAAAGTAAATCAAATTAAATTATGCTGGTGTTGAGTAATGGTAAATATGAATGATTTTTAAGCAGAAACCAGTTTTCCATCTTTAAATATCACTAAAACGTTGGCAAGATCTATAGCTAAACAGTAACGGATATCGTCTTCAAGATCATAGTTCATCAGGCGATGATAATGAGAGGCGTTTTTTTCTTTCATAAACGAAACCATATCACCTCTTGCAGTTTCATATAGTGTTTCCGCAATTTTTGAAGAATCGCAATCAATAGTAAAATGATCTTTTACCCTGTTGATAACTGCGCCTGCAAATAAGGTGTCCTCAATATTTATCTTATCCTTCCACCCGGCGCAGGCTAATATTACATGTTGTTGTTCTGCAATTAAATAGTTGCATACGGCTGAAAGGTTTGCAAATGAACCTGTAATTATTTCGCTGGCATTATTATCAAGCGCCTGATGTAAAAGTTTTGTGCCATTTGTAGTTGTAAGCACCAATGTTTTGCCTGCAACAAAACTCTTGGTGTATTGAAATGGTGTATTTCCATAAGTAAGGCCTTCAGCTACTTTGCCGTCTCTTTCACCGGCGGTAATACAATTATTGCTACTGCCGGCAGCTATACATTCAGCAACACTGGTTACCGGGATCACACTTTCTGCACCATTGAATACAGCCGCAGCAATGGTTGACGTGGCTCTTAACACATCTATAATAACAACGATACTATCACTAACGGGATATGTATGTAACAGGGCCGGAGACAGGCTGGTGTATAAATTTGGAGACATCAAAAAGTAAAAGTTATTGATAATTACAAATCAGGCAAATGGAATTTTAACCACTTTAGCAATAAGAAGCTTGTCCCTTATTTTAATATAAACCTCGGTATCTATCTGGTTAAAAGGAACTTTTACATAACCCATGGCTATTGGCTTGCCTAACGTAGGAGATTGGGTACCGCTGGTTACAACACCGATTACTTCGCCAAGTGTATTTTTAATATCATACCCATGCCTAGGGATTCCCTTATCAATCATTTGCAGGCCAACCAATTTTTTATTGATGCCTGTGCTTTTCTGTTTTTCCAGAATGGCTTTTGCGGTAAAATCTTTTGTGAATTTAGTGATCCAGCCAAGGCCGGCCTCAAGAGGTGTGGTATCATCATCTATATCGTTTCCATAAAGGCAATACCCCATTTCGAGCCTTAACGTATCTCGTGCACCAAGGCCAATTGGTTTTATACCCCCGGGTCCTACTTCTTTAAATATAGCCTCCCATATTTTATCTGCTGCACCATCTGCATTATCAAAATAAATTTCTACACCACCTGCACCGGTATAACCTGTTGCACTTATTAATACATTATCAACACCGGCAAAACGGCCTTTTACAAAATGATAGTATTTAAGATTCATAATATCAATATCCGTTAATGGCTGCAATAGCATGGTAGCGTTGGGGCCTTGTATAGCCAGTAAGCAGGTTTTGTCTGAAATATTGTGCAGCTCAGCGTCCACCTTGTTATTACGCTGTAACCATTGCCAATCTTTTTCAATATTGCCTGCATTAACAACAAGCATGTATGCCTTATTCTCTTCAATGCAATATACCAACAAGTCATCTACAATACCACCCTTTTCGTTTGTAAAGCAACTATACTGCGCCTGGCCATTAACTAATTTTGAGGCATCGTTAGTGGTAATGGCCTGAATAAGCGCCAAAGCATTCGGGCCTTTTAGAATAAATTCTCCCATGTGGCTTACATCAAAAACGCCTGCATTATTTCGTACGGCTGCGTGTTCTTCATTAATACCTGTATAACTGATGGGCATATTATAGCCGGCAAACTCAGCCATTTTAGCGCCGAGGCCAATATGCTTTTGTGTAAAAGGTGTTTCCTTCATAATTAAAATTAGTGGGCAAAAATACAGATGAGAGATGAGAGATATTAGATATTGGATATTAAGATATTTAAGTCTCATACCTGAAAGCTGAAAACCGATACCTCATACCTGCCAAAAAAAAGCTCCTCACTTTCGTGAAGAGCCTCGCTTGTTTCAACTTCAACTAAAACCAATTGAAACTATTTTACCTATTATATATGTAGAAAAAAATTTAAACGCCTGTCATGAAAAGGAGGCGTAAAAGCCTGTTGATCGGGTGTTTTGGTATTATTCAATTTCTCCAGAGAACGCTCAATATCATCTTTTACTTTTTTTAAAGAATCCTTCATTTTCTGCAGTTGTTTTTCTTTAATAATTTGTAAAGAGTCAATTGTTTTTTGTGTTTCATCATACCTATACCCGCCACCTGAAATTGAATCTATCTCAGTCTTATTATTATTGTTATCATTGTCCCACTCATTATCATCTCTCGGTGTGCCATTGTCCCAATATTTATCTGCACGTTTTCCATCAAGCATATACAAGCCATCGGTTTTCATTGTCAGGTCCTGACCATAATGGTTGTCCCATCCATCTACTTCATCATCATCCCAGTCATTGTTCCATTCCCATTCCTGCCCATTCCATGGCCCACTGAAATGAGCGGAGTTTCTCCAGCTTAGTTTTTTATTAACGTTGATCACTTTACCTACGGGAACAGCGATGGTAACAATTACATGCTGATTTCTGAATTTGTCCTGGCGGTTTATAGCTATACCTTTATCTAACAAAAGCAGTGAATCTACCTGGTTAATATTATAAACCATCTTGTCTGCTAATGTATCTGCATAGCGCCTGGAGCGGCCATTACACACTTTAATGAGAGAGACATTAAAACTGTCATTCTTAGATTTTACAATTCTTATTCTCATGTTATTTACATAGGCCGTGTCTTCATCAAAATTTGCAAATGGTTCAAAATGCAGGAACCTATTGCTCCTGTAATAATTGGTTGCCGAATTGGTTGATACCTCAAGCCTGTTAACCCCCGGAGCAGTAAGCTGAACGGTTTCTTCACGCACTGTGTTAGAGCTTTTAAAATCTCTGCTAACAGACACTAATAATGATACGAAACAAAATATACCGAGTAACCAAAGGGCTACAAAGCTCCATCTCATCAAGTTGTTTTTACTTTTTATCTTAGCTATCCTGCGAATGATAAAGGTTATGATACCTATAACCGGTATGCCAATAAAGAATAATAACGTGCCCCATGCATAAGCACTCTGCCAGCCATCGTTGAGCAGATACGCTTTGAGCGGAAACAAGCCCACTGATACCACAGCTAATGAAAACAAGGCTATTATTAAGGAAAGCGCTACGCATCCAATTACAAAATATCCAAAAGCTTTAACTATAAATACTATTACATCGCCCAGGGAGCGGCCGGTTTTCCTCGCTGCGTAATTTAACTCCGACCCGATAGTCTTACTTCTTTCAGCAGCCACTGTACGTGCTTCTTTCCCCATTTTGCTCATACGTTGCTGCACATCTTTCATTTCTTCCATCACTGAATTTTTAATAGAATTCATATCTACTTTTTCACCTTTCATTTCAAGCTTTTCAGAAGTAGATTTTGCCTCAGGTATTACCATCCAGAGAATGATATAAATGATCAGTGCACCGGGACTAAAAGAGAATGACAGGAAGTGCGGAACAGTTAAAGGCCCAAACTCACCCCATCTGAAAAAGAAAGAAATAAACGGTATGATAAAAAGTAACCTTGGTACCCACACACTGATATTGAAATAACTGGCTATACCACTACAGACACCTGCAATTAATTTATCATCAGGATTTCTATATAGTCTTTTACGTACACCATTTTGCAGATTGGTACTACTCGGTACAAAAGCCCATAGTAAGATGTATGCTAAAAATCCAATTCCGGAAAAAATGAACACAAGTCTTACTATTATTGGTTCTATACCAAAGTAAGCTGCTATACCGCTACACACCCCACCAAATATTTTATTATTCGCATCTCTATAAAGTTTTTTAGCAAAAACATTCTGTGTTCCGGTATTGCTAAAAGGCTGAGAGGCTTCAGGCCTTACATAATCATTGTCACTGTCTACATCAGCAAAATCTTTAGGGCGACCCATATTATTTATGATAGCATTTACATCATCATCCGTAATGCAGGTACTGCCTTTTGTAATTCTTTCCTGGAACAATTCACCAATACGGCTTTCTATATCATTGATGATTTCATCACGCCCTTCTTCATTTGCAAAATATACTCTCAGGCTGTCCGTGTATTGTTTTAACAGCTCAAAAGCAGTTTCCTCAATCGGAACTACTCTTCCCTGAAAATTAATGTTGATTACTTTTTTCATCACTGATCGTTTTTATTGTTTGTTGAAGTTGTATTTTGAATGGTACCATTTTCACCTGTAATAGTTGCCACGGCATTTGCTAACTCTTCCCAGGTTGTTTCCAGTTCTTTATAAAAGGAAGCACCCTTTTCTGTCAGCAAAAAATATTTTCTTGGCGGGCCGCTGTTACTTTCCACCCATCGGTAGGTTAACAGTTCCGCATTTTTTAATCTGGTCAAAAGGGGATATAATGTCCCTTCCAGAATATTAAGATTTGCAGATTTCATTTTTTCAATAATGTCCGACGGATAAGCTTCACCCAGTTTAATCACTGAAAGAATGCAGAACTCTAATACACCTTTGCGCATCTGGCTCGCTGTGTTTTCAATATTCATAAACTATTTTTTTCATTGGTGTAAATATTTTAATTCTTTTGTAAACCAAAGATAATAACATTAATAATACTATGCAATACATAATACCAGTTTTTTAAAGGTAGTATGTTCTATTAAATAATGGGTATAGCTTAATTACTTACAATCAGCTCATTACAAATTATTTTACAAATAATATTTTTTATAAAATATGATGAACGGTAAATGAAAGGGAAGAATGACTGTAAAAATCCAGATTAAGGAAGACTTATTTAAAAAGATTAAATACAATAAAGCTGCAGATGTAAGCCAGGGCGGTCATATAAACAAATTGGAAAATCGGCCATTTCCAAGTTTTGGTTTCACGTTTAACTATTGCCAAAGTACTCATGCATTGCATGGCAAGCACATAGAAAACAAGCAGAGACAAACCTGTTGCCACAGTATAAACCTTTGCGCCGTTTGGCCTTGTAGCAGCAGCCATTTTCTGCCGTAATGTATTATTGTTTTTGTCACTTGCTTCACCAACACTATATAATGTAGCCATGGTACCAACAAATACCTCTCTGGCTGCAAAAGAGGTAATAAGTGCTATACCAATTTTCCAGTCAAACCCTAAAGGTTGTATTGCGGGCTCAATTGTTTTACCCAACATCCCGGCAAATGAATTTTCCAATAAAGCTGTTTGCCTTTGTTTTTCTAACTCAGTATGGGCGGCACTGTCCATATTTTTTACATATTCGTATTTATTATGAACAGCCTGCATTTTTTGTTTGGGACCATAAGTGCTGAGCACCCAAAGCAATAAACTGATTACCATGATCACTTTGCCGGCATCAAATACAAATACTTTGGCTTTTTCTACCATGGTAAAAAACACATTCTTCCATCTTGCCCCGCGGTATACCGGCAGTTCAAGAATAAAATAGCTTTTTTCATTACTTTTTATAAAATGCTTTAAAATGTAGGCTGTTAAAAGCGCCATTACTGTGCCTAACAGATAAAGGGCTAACATAACCAATCCCTGCAAATTGAAAAAACCCAGGTATAGTTTACGCGGAATAATAAGCCCTGTTAAAATAGTATACACCGGCAGTCTTGCACTGCAACTCATTAAAGGCGTACACAAAATAGTTAAAAGTCTTTCCTTTTCATTCTCAATACTGCGGGCACTCATAATAGCCGGTACGGCACAGGCCAGGCCACTGATCATTGGCATTACGCTTTTTCCGTTAAGGCCAACTTTCCGCATAACCCTGTCTGTTAAGAAACTAATACGGGCCATATAGCCGGTATCCTCCAACAGTGTTATCAAACCAAAAAGTATCATGATCTGCGGCACAAAAACGAGAATGCCGCTGAGCCCGGCTAACACACCATTAATTAAAAGATCACTAAACCATGAACCTGGTAAAACATTTCCAAGCCATGCGCCTATCTTTCCAAATAACCATTCAATACCATCCATTGGATACTGGGCGATCCAGAAAATGCTTTGAAAGAGCAGAAACAATACGGCAAGTAATATGGCATAACCCCAAAAGCGATGCAGTAAAATGTTATCTAATTTTTCAGTAACAAAAGCTTTTTGCAAAGGGTCGGCTTCTATTACATTTTGCTGCATGATGTGCTTTATCCTTGCATAGCGCATCATGATTTCCTCAGCCTGCGCCTTGGTTTGATTAAAATGAGATTGAAATTTTATGTCTTCTAATTTTTCTTTCAACTGAACGCTTATAGGAAAATACTCATAGTTGATGAGGTGGTGAAATGCCCTGTAATTACTTGTAATATTTAACCCATATACTACGCTGCCAATAGCTGAAGGAGCAATTGAATGTATATCTACAAAATCTCTTGCCGGAGATTTATAAAGATTAACTGCTGTTTGTTCTAAAACTTTTTTTAGTTGTGATATTCCTTTATTTTTTCTTGGGTTAATTGAAACGATAGGCACCCCCAGTTCCCGCTCTAAACCATCAACATCAATCTGAATATTTTTCTTTTTGGCAATATCCAGCATGGTAAATGCAACAACTACCGGAATTTTAAGATCAATAATTTGCGAACAAAAAAGCAAATTTCTTTTAAGGTTAGAGGCATCAGCAACCAGCAGTATTACATCCGGCTTAATTTCTGTATCTTGGTTAAGCAGTACACGGTAGGTTACCCATTCATCATGCCGCTTGGGGTATAAACTATATGTTCCGGGCAAATCTATTACGTTGGCTAACTGGCCAACCCCAAGTTGTGTTGTACCTGTTTTTTTATCAACCGTAACACCAGGAAAATTGCCCACCTTTTGATTAAGGCCTGTAAGCGTATTAAAAAGCGAGGTTTTACCACTGTTGGGGTTACCAACTAAAGCTATGTTTAAAGATTTATGCAATACTTATAAAAGTTAGCAAATTTAATGGGTATACTTGTGCCCCTTTTACGATTTAAGAAACATGACTGGCTCATGCCTCTATAAGCTGGTGATGAAAATCTTAATTTTGTTTTGTCAATCAACCTACATGAAATTATTGTTTGCCTGCCTACTGTTTTCTTTCCAGCTACTATCTGCGCAAAAATTAAAAAAAGCTGATAAAGTTATACTTGCCCATCTCTCTGCACATGTTAACTATTTAAGCAGCGATAAACTTGAGGGAAGGCGAACCGGCACTGAAGGCGCGGTTTTAGCGTACACGTATTTATCTGAACAGTTCAAATCATTAGGCCTGCAACCGAAGGGCGATTCGGGCACATATCTCCAGCACTTTACAATTGATGAAGGCAAACATATTAACCCACAGACTTATCTCAGCATTAATGGCAGCAACTTAAAATTAAATGCAGACTACTTTCCGTTTTGTTTCAGCAGCAATAAATTAATAGAAGCAACACCAGTGATTGTTTTACAGGAAATAGGACAGCCGTGGTTTTGGGATTTGAAATCTGCGTATGATAGTGCTTTCACTAATCCGCATTATGATATTTACGAGGCGATTATAAAAAAGGCTCAGGATGTGATTAGCAAAGGCGCTTCCTCTCTGTTCATTTATAACTCCAACCCCGATGCGAGTGACTTTAAGTATGATGCAAAACTTAGAGAAGCAACATTATCCATACCTGTGGTGTACATAAAGCAAAGCGCTTTTAAAAAGTTTTTTAGTGATTCGGCAGCTACAATAGATCTTAAATTAAATGTAGATATTGGCCCTGAAATTAGAACTGCTACGAATGTTGTTGGCTTTATAGATAACAAGGCTGCAAATACAATAATCATTGGGGCGCATTACGATCATCTTGGCCATGGCGAAGATGGCAATGCTCTTTCTAAAGACAGCAGCATTTTTAATGGTGCAGATGATAATGCCAGTGGAACGGCTGCTGTTGTTGAGTTAGCAAGAATTCTTTCCAAAAGCGATGACCGTAAAAATAATTATCTCTTTAGCTGCTTTGCCGCAGAGGAACTTGGGCTTTTGGGTTCAAAATATTTTGCAGAACATTCTCCTGTAAACCTCTCAAGTATTAATTATATGATCAATCTTGATATGGTGGGCAGGCTTGATGCGGCAACAAAAGCGCTGACTATCGGGGGCGTTGGTACATCGCCTTCGTGGGGTGCACTTACTACACTTTCTGAAAATGCTTTTGCTATAAAGATGGATTCAGCCGGTGTGGGGCCAAGTGATCATACTTCATTTTATAAAAAGGATATACCAGTTCTGTTTTTCTTCACTGGCGTACACGCTGATTATCACAAACCAACCGACGATGCAGACAAGTTAAATCTTGCCGGCACTGTTGCAATAATAAGATACATAAGCCGGATCATCGAAGCAGAAAACAAAGCAGGAAAACTGGCCTTTAGCAAAACCGCTGAACCTAAAATGGATGGTTTGCCATTTTCTGTAACGCTTGGCATAATGCCAGACTATTCTTTTAATGGTGAAGGCGTAAAGGTTGATGCAGTGTCTCAGGCAAGGCCGGCTCAAAAAGCAGGTATAGTTGCCGGCGATGTTATTATTAAGCTGGGTAACTTTTTATGCAAGGATATATATGCTTACATGAAGGCTTTGAATTCGTTTAAAAAAGACGATACTACCACAGTGGTGATTAAACGTGGCGGCGAAGAACAAACCCTTTCTGTAACTTTTTAAAAGCCATTTTATTAAGTTGAATAATACATGAAACTTAAAATTGATAACTATTCACTGATAGAAGATTTTTTCGGGCATTCAAGATTGATGGGTATTGTAGCGCCAATTAAAGACTATCGGTTTTGCTGGTACCTTAATAAAATATTGCAGATCAATTTCAGGTTAAATAACAATATTGAAATAGAACTCAATAAAAAGAAAAGACAATATTTTTTTTCAGTATTTGAATACACTGAAAAAGGCACTACTAAAACGCATTATTTATACAATAACCAATTTGACGGAGAATATTTATTACCTGAATTCAGGCATCTGGATTTTTTATGGTTGATTAAAGACGAGAATATGAGAGAGGAGGAATTGCCTTTTCTTTTGAGCTCTATAAGATCAATACCGGCCGTTCAACTCATTAGTGAAATGACGAACGAAAAAATCAAAAACAAACAAAACCTAATTTTTTAAAACTATTTATTATGTGGAAGGAAAAAGATAGCCAATTGTATCGTTCGTTTGAATTTAAAGACTTTAAAGAGGCCTTCAGCTTCATGACTTATGTGGCGCTTGCTGCTGAAAAAATGGATCACCATCCAACATGGAAAAATACTTATAACAAGGTAGAGATTTGGTTAAGCACCCATTCTGAAGGTAATGTGGTAACTGAAAAAGATCATAAGTTATCGGAGCTTATTGACCAGGGTTTTAAGATCGGATAAGTTCACGAATTTAAAACACATATTTGTTTAGATGCCTGTTCTTTCATGACGCCAATAGGTTGTACAAAATCTTCGAGTCCATTCTTTTTAAACAATTCTTCCAGTTCTTTTTGTCCGCCTGGTGAAACAGATATCAATAAACCACCACTCGTTTGCGGATCAGCTAATAAAGCCTTTACTTCTTCTTTATCAAGTGTGTCATTTATAAAAACCTTCCCGCCATAACTTTCCCAATTACGGTTAGTACCACCCGGAATACTTTTTTGTAAGATGTATTTTTTCAAATTTTCTGATAAGAAAGGAATGTTATTATAAAATAATTCTGCACTCAAATTACTGCCTTCGCACATTTCAGATAAATGGCCGAGCAACCCAAAACCAGTAACATCTGTAACTGCATTTACCGATGGCATTTCACCGATTGGCTCACCGATTTTATTGAGCTTTTTCATTTGATCTGCGGCAAGCGTTTTATCATTTGTTGATAGTATGCCTTTTTTTTCTGCTGTAGTTAAAATACCGACACCGAGTTTTTTGGTCAGGTATAAAACATCTCCTGCTTTAGCTGTATTATTTTGTTTAATAGAAGAAATTTTAACCAGCCCATTTACTGCAAGGCCAAAAATTGGTTCAGGCGTATCTATGCTATGGCCGCCCGCTAAAGATATTCCTGCTTCATTACAAATGCTCCTGGCACCTTCTATAACCTGTTGCGCAACCTCTGCAGGCAGCACATTAACAGGCCATCCTAAAATAGCTATAGCCAACACCGGCCTGCCACCCATTGCATAAACATCGCTAATCGCATTGGCGCTGGCTATTTTGCCAAACTCAAAAGGATCATCCACAATGGGCATAAAAAAATCAGTGGTTGAAATTAATGCGGTTCCGTTACCGAGGTCATAAACCGCCGCATCATCTTTGCTGTTGTTGCCAACTAAAAGATTTTTATTATCTGGTCTTGATAAGTTGCTCTTTAAGATTTTATCCAATACCTGTGGAGATATTTTGCAGCCACACCCTGCACCGTGTGAGTAACTGGTAAGTTTTATTTCATGGTTCTTTTTCATCAATTATTCATTTTTCGCTTTAAAATAACTGACGAATTTTTTTGCAGATCACCGGCAAATCTTATCTCATACCTGTCATCCCCATCCTGTAATATTAAAACACCGGTATTTGGCGGAATACTTCCAAGATTTTCAGCATACATAATGAGTTGTAGTGAGTCGCCATAACCCTGCGTTGTATAAATGGTTTTTATAACTGCATTGGTTGATAGGCCCTGCCTGGCAATAATAACACTGCCATTTAACACAACGCTTACAGTGTCTCCATCAACTTCACCATTATCATACAAACTAATAACTAGGCTGTCACTTTTAAACGTCAGGGTTCTGATATTCTCAATTTTCCTTGTTGCCAGTTGTGAAGCGGCAGGCTTTTCTGCAGGAGGTTTAATTGTTGCCGCCTGGTGATTTATAGTGTCTTGGGTGTCTTGCTTTTTAATATCCGGCCTGGGTAATAAACGTTTTTCAATCTTATTTCTTTTAACGGCTGGCGCTATTGCTACAGTAGTTGTTGAATCATTCAATGTACTTTCACGAATAGATTTCGTTGATTTTTCCTTAGTATTTTTTTTGTCATTCAATGTCACTTCAGCTTTAGGCATATCCGGATTTGGGTTTTTTAAAACTTCCTTATTTTCTTTTTCATCAGGTTTAGCTATAGCCACCTGTGGTTGATTTTCCGGGAGGAACGACAATGTTTTATCAAGCTTTAGCTCTTTTATTTTTTCAATAACTTTTGAGGTGTCCAGTCTTTTTTGCATCACCAGTTTGATCGTTCCTGTCAATGCACTATAATCTTTTGTTTTATTCGTAGTCCACACGCCTGATAAAATTTTTGCCGTGTCTGTTTCTTTATAAGTCATACTTATGGAAACCTTTACGCCTTTGGGCGGAGGTTCAGAAAAATTATTATACAACATAGCCTGGTCCTCTGCAAAAACATGATCAGGTTCCTGCCTTACTTTCATGGCTTTAAGAGCGATGTTTTTAAACGAGTCAACAACAATGGTAACATGAGAATAACCGCTGAGTTTTTGCTTATTATTTATAATGGCTAACTCATATTTAAGATATTCTCTGGTAGTATCATTATATAAATATCCCTTCCATAAACCAGTAATATCCTGGCAAAACACTTGTAGCGGTAAAAACATTATTATGATCAGGTATTTCATATCGCTAACTTTTCGAAGTTTGTTACTGAAACTTTATCGCAGGAAATTTTATATATATTTTCCTGAAGTGTTTTACGGTTTTGTAACCCCTTGCTATACCATTTGTCATAATAATTCAACAATATTCTAAAGCTTTCTTTTACGTTTTTTTGAAATAAAAAATTGATAGCAAGTTTGGTTTCAAGGCCACCCAACCTATTGCTTATCCTGCTGATACAGGTTACAAGATCATCCTCTGTATAGCTCCCATAACTTTCAACAATATTTTTAAGTCGTTTCTCAAATGGGATTTCTAAAAAATACACGGGGCTTTGCCTCATATTATCATAAATACTTTGCGGAATATTTAGCCTGCCAATTCTCTGGCTTTCATCCTCAACCCATATTGAAGTGTCTTTCTCTCTTTGGAGTTGATATAATGTTTGTGCTATTATATTCTCAAACATTTCCTGGCTGGGTTGCTTTTGTGTACCCAAAGCCCCAAAAGCAGAGCCTTTATGATTTGCCAGCTTTTCAAGGTTGAGGATTGCATGACCTTTTGTTTTCATGTCCTCTAATAAATCCGTTTTTCCGGAGCCGGTAAAACCGCCTAATATTTTTAACGATAAAGGCTGTGCAATTGTTTTTAATACCCAGTTTCTGTAGGCTTTGTATCCTCCTGAAAGTGTGTAAACATTAAAGCCATACAATTCGAGAAGCCAGGCTACTGCTGCACTTCTCATACCGCCACGCCAGCAATGCAGGTGTAAATTGATTCTCGGAGAGGCATTGCTGTTATTCATATTTCCCCTGGCAATTACTGCTTCAACCTCTTCAACAATAAGCTTCATTTTGGGTCCATAAAAATCCAATCCTAATTTAATAGCCACCTGCCTGCTTTGTTGTTTATAGGCGGTGCCTATAATTTTTCTCTCTTCATTTGAAAACAAAGGAATGTTTACAGCATTTGGAATATGGGCATGAGCATATTCTGAAGGACTTCTGACATCTATAGTGATATGAGCGTTGTCAGCAGTAACAAATTCATCAATAAAAATATTTTTTACGGACATATAGCAACCGAAATGTGTTTAACAAAAAAGCCACCCAACGTATGGTGGCTTATTGTATTTTATTTTAATTATTTATTACCCATTCATTGAGGTTAAAAATTCCATGTTATCTTTTGTGCCCTTCATATTTTTCATTAAAACAGTCAGCGCTTCTTCGGGGTTCATATCAGACATGTGATTTCTTAACACCCACATACGCTGCAGTACATCTTTATCAAGCAACAGATCGTCTCTTCTTGTAGAGGATGAAATAATATCAATGGCCGGAAATATGCGCCTGTTAGATAATCTTCTGTCAAGTTGTAACTCCATGTTACCGGTTCCTTTAAATTCTTCAAAGATCACCTCGTCCATTTTGCTGCCTGTATCAACTAAAGCTGTGGCTATTATGGTTAAGGATCCGCCAAACTCAATCTTTCTTGCTGCACCAAAAAACTGTTTGGGTTTCTGCATGGCATTCGCTTCCACACCACCTGATAATACTTTGCCACTTGCCGGTGCAACAGTGTTGTGGGCTCTTGCCAAACGGGTGATGCTATCCAATAAAATCACAACGTCATGGCCGCACTCTACAAGGCGTTTAGCTTTTTGAAGTGCCATGGTACTAACCTTTACATGCTTCTCCGCCGGCTCGTCAAATGTTGAAGCAATCACTTCTGCTTTTACACTGCGTTCCATATCTGTAACCTCTTCCGGCCTTTCATCAACAAGCACTATCATCAGGTAACACTCAGGATGGTTGGCAGCAATTGCGTTGGCAATTTCTTTCAACAACATGGTTTTACCGGTTTTGGGCTGAGCTACTATAAGTCCACGCTGGCCTTTACCAATTGGGGTAAAAAGGTCCATAATTCTGGTGGACAGATTATTGGGCGCTGTGCAAAGATCCAATTTTTCAAAAGGGAATAGTGGTGTCAGGTAATCAAAAGGAACCCTGTCTCTTACCTCATCCGGGCCTTTGCCATTAATGGTTTCAACTTTTAATAAAGCAAAATACTTTTCACCTTCTTTTGGTGGCCGCACTGATCCATACACCGTATCCCCGGTTTTTAAACCAAATAATTTTATTTGAGATGGAGATACATAAATATCATCCGGTGAGGATAAATAGTTATAGTCACTGCTTCTTAAAAAACCATAGCCATCAGGCATCATTTCCAATACACCCTCGCCTAAAATAACGCCGTCAAATTCTATATTAAATGAGGGTTCTTTACGTTGAGGAAAAGGTCTTGGAGCCGGGGCAGGCGTTCCATTCATGGGGGTTTCAGCAACCTGTGGCTCATCGTTTAAAAGTTCCACGAGCGCTGGCGCTATAGCCTTCATTTCATTATGTGAAGCCTGCAAATCTTCTTCAAAATTTTGTTCGTCAATACTATCCTCATCCTTTGACTCCTGAGAAACAATAATGTCTTCTGCTTTATCGGCATGTTTTTTTAGCACCTTTTTCTTTTCCAGTGGATGATCTGCCCGTTTATGGCGTTCGCTCCTGGCCTTATCTTCAATAACATCAGCTTTGGGAGCTTCCTGCGCAGACACTTCTGCAGGCGATTTAATAATGCGTTTTCGCTTTGGCTTTTCTTCTTCTGCGCCGCTAATTTCAGGGGTATTCATAATAGCTTGTTTATCCAAAATCCGATAGATTAATTCCTGCTTATCAAGTTTTTTGGAGTTGGAAATATTTTGTTGAATTGCTATATCCTGCAACTCAGGAACGAGCATATCGTTCAGTTGTAAAATGTCATACATAAAAGGACGTGTAGATTATAAACTCTAAACAATCTTAAAAATTGTGAAATCTGATTTTGGTGATTTTATTGAGAACGGATTCGTGCGTGAAACAGGTAAGCTTTGAGTATAAAGGAGAAACCCTCAGCATTTTCCTACGCAATAATACATTAATTCTTTAAAATGTAAAAATTTTTATCCTTCTCGCTAACAAATTAGCCATAAACGCTACGCAGAGATTTTGCCCTGATCAATAACGTGTATATCCCTATCCTGTATATTTGACTGTTAATTTTATGGAATGGAAACAAAAAGACAGAAGATAAAAGATTTGTTTAAAAAAGAGCAAGTTGACTATGAAACAGTTGTAATGGGTTGGGTTCGTAGTTTTAGAAATAACCAGTTTATTGCACTCAATGATGGAAGCACGAATGAAAATTTACAGGTTGTTGCTGAGCTGGGAAAGTTTGATGAGACATTAACCAGGCGCATTACAACGGGTGCTGCGCTAAAAGTTTCCGGGAGCGTAATTAAATCTTTAGGAAAAGGGCAAAAGTATGAAATGAAAGCTGCAGAAATTGTTGTTTTGGGAGATAGTGATGCTGAAAAATTTCCGTTGCAACCCAAAAAACATAGCCTTGAGTTTTTAAGGGAGAAAGCTCATTTGCGTTTTAGAACGAATACATTCGGGGCTGTTTTCCGGGTGCGGCATTCCCTTGCTTTTGCTGTTCATAAATTTTTTAATGAGAAGAGTTTTGTTTATCTGCATACACCAATTATTACGGCTTCAGATGCAGAAGGCGCAGGCGAAATGTTTCATGTTACAAATTTTGATTTAAGTAACCCGCCAAGGAAAGAAGATGGAACTATAAATTATAATGAAGACTTTTTCGGAAAGGCTACCAATCTCACTGTAAGCGGTCAATTGGAAGCGGAATTGGGTGCCCTTGCTTTTGGAGACGTTTATACTTTTGGACCAACCTTTAGAGCAGAAAATTCCAATACAGCAAGACACCTTGCCGAGTTTTGGATGATTGAACCTGAAATGGCATTTTCTGACCTTGAAGATAATATGAACCTGGCGGAAGAATTTATTAGATACATCATAAATTATGCGCTGGAGCATAACAGGGATGACCTCAATTTTCTGGCGACCCGTTTAGCTGATGAAGAAAAACAAAAACCCCAGGCAGACAGGAGTGAATTTGCCTTAATTGAAAAGCTCGAGTTTGTAGTTAATAATAATTTTGAAAGATTAACTTATACAGAAGCCGTGGAAATTTTAAAGCAATCATCTTACAATAAAAAGAAAAAGTTTCAATACACTATTGATAACTGGGGAGTAGACCTGCAAAGTGAACACGAGCGCTATCTTGTAGAAAAGCATTTTAAAAAACCAGTGATATTAATCAATTACCCTAAAGAGATAAAGGCTTTTTATATGCGCCAGAATGATGACGGTAAAACAGTTGCAGCAATGGATATACTTGCACCTGGCATTGGTGAAATTGTGGGTGGTTCTCAAAGAGAAGAGCGTTTAGAAAAATTAGTAGAAAGAATGGAAGAAATGCATATTTCTACTACAGAACTATATTGGTATATAGATACAAGACGATTTGGAAGCTGCCCCCATGCTGGTTTTGGTCTGGGCTTTGAAAGGCTTGTACTATTTGTAACAGGCATGACAAACATCCGGGATGTTATTGCTTTTCCAAGAACACCAAAGAATGCTGAGTTCTGATCTCATAAATTATTTTTATTGATTTAATTAGCCCGCTTTACTGGGTTAAATAATCTATGCAACAAATCATACCTAAATAAAATACTTGTTACTTTTAGATACACGAATTTTTTAAATTATTCTTCTCATATATAAAAGCTTTTATATGACAATTCCTGTTGTTGATCTTGAAGATTTTTTAAAAGGAGATCCTAATAAAAAAAAATCTTTTGTTCACAATCTTGGTAGAGCTTATGAAGAAGTTGGTTTTGTTTCAGTAAAAAACCATGGCATACCCGGCGATCTTATTAATGAACTATATAAAAATGTACAGGAGTTTTTTTCGCTGCCACTTGTTGAAAAGGAAAAGTACGAAATACCGGAACTGGCCGGCCAAAGAGGTTATACTTCTTTTGGGAAAGAACATGCAAAAGGCAGTGATGCGCCGGATTTAAAAGAATTTTTTCAATATGGACAGATAGTCCCTGCTAATCATAAACTCAAAAATGAGTATCCGGACAATGTTGATGTGGAGGAGGTAAAAAATTTTAATACCACACTTTATAAAGCTTACAGGGCCTTTGAAGCTTCTGGCAAAGCATTGCTGCAGGCCATTGCTTTATACCTAAATCTTCCTGAACATTATTTTGATGATAATATTGAGGAAGGCAATTCTATAGTAAGAGCCATACATTACCCGCCAATAACCCATGAGCCTAAAAGCGCCATCCGTGCCGAACATCATGAAGATATCAATTTGATTACCTTGTTGGTTGGCGCAAGTGCCGGAGGCCTGGAAATATTGAATAGGAATAATGAGTGGGTTGGCGTAACGTCTTTACCTGATCAAATAGTTGTGAACGTTGGTGATATGCTGCAGCGCCATACAAACAATCAGTTAAAAAGCACAACGCACCGGGTGGTAAATCCTCCCCGGGATTTATGGCACACGTCACGTTTTTCAATTCCATTTTTTCTTCATCCCAAATCAGCCATGAGCTTAGGTTGTTTAGCTCAATGTGTTGATAAAGATCATCCCAGGCATTATGAAGATATTACTGCAGGTGATTATCTTGATGAAAGACTTCGGGAAATTGGTCTTAAAAAATAATATCTTCCATCCAGGTAAGTCGTTATTCAATTTGTAAATGTTCCTGCGTCATCTTCCATTTTTAAAGGCGGTATTTTTTCATAGCGTTACTGCTTTCGGTGGGCCGCAGGGACATTTTGGAATGATGATGAAAACTTTTGTTGATAGAAGAAGAGATGTAACGAGAGAAGAACTTATGGAATATGTTTCTTTTTGCCAGCTCCTGCCCGGTGCCTCTTCTACGCAAACGCTTACGCTTATTGGTTATAAGCGTGGAGGCGTTCCTCTTGCAGTTGCCACATTATTAATATGGATTTTGCCCGCTTCTCTCTTAATGGGAGCGTTTTCTTTTCTCATGCATTATTTTGCCGAAAACGGTTTTAATCTAGGGGTTTTTAAATTTATTCAACCTATGGCGGTGGGTTTCCTGGCATTTGCGGCACTAAGGGCATACAAAATATCGGTACATAATACAATCACCTACATAATAATGGCGGTGTCAGTTGTTGTTACTTTTCTTTTTTTTAAAACGCCCTGGGTGTTTCCCATACTAATTGTAGTTGGCGGTATTGTTACCAACTTCAGCAGTAAACGTATTAAAGAAAGAGAAGTTATAAAACCAAAGCAAATCAAATGGACGAATATCTGGGTTTTTGTGCTGCTGTTTGTGCTGGCAGGATTGTTTAGTGAACGTGCAAGAAAGCAGGATTGGCCAGATCGTAAAGCCTATAACTTATTTGAAAACTTTTATCGCTTTGGCAGCCTGGTGTTTGGTGGTGGAGATGTGCTCATGCCGATGATGTATGAACAATTTGTTGTTAGGGAAAAAACAAATTACATGACCAAAGAAGAATTTTTAACCGGCTCAGGAATGGTTAGAGCAATCCCAGGTCCCGTTTTTTCCGTAGCCAGTTACACCGGCGGGATGGCCATGCGTTCAAAAGGAGAAAAAATGCAGGTTTTAGGATGTATCATTGGCACAATTGGTATTTTTTTACCGAGTGCTCTTTTGGTTTTATTCTTTTATCCTGTTTGGCATAATCTAAAAAAATATGTAGTTGTCTACAGGGCATTGGAAGGTATTAAAGCAACCGTTGTAGGTATAATGTGGGCAGCTACTTTTTACTTATTAAAAGATATTTCTATTACTGGGTTACAAACCGTCAGCTTTTTAAACATTGGTGTTATAATAGGCACTTTTTCAATGCTTACTTTTACTAAAGTCAGATCGCCTTTTGTTGTTGTAAGCTGCCTTGTGTTAGGATGGATGTTTAGCTACCTATAGTAATTATTATTTACAATTTCATAATACACAGCGTCTGTAACGTAATACCGCACTGACTTTCCGGCTTTTATTAAATTTCTGATTTGAGTTGAGGAAATGTCTAATAATGGCGCTTCCAGAATTTTAAT
>JANLXV010000550.1:0-7982 GCA_031365305.1 Chitinophagaceae bacterium | reverse complement strand
TGCGATTGAACAAAGTGAAAGAAGATTCAGGCTGCTGGTGCAAACCAGTTATGATTTAATTGCGCTAACGAGGGAAGATGGCTCTGTCGCTTACGTTAGCCCAAGTGTTGAAAATATGCTTGGCTATAGCATTGAAGATTTTAAGAATTTAAATTCATTCGACCTGATACATCCTGATGATATTGAAATAGTTTTAAAAGAATTTTCAGGGATAGAGACGCAACGCATCGTTAAAATTTCACCGTACAGGTACAAACATAAAGATGGCTCCTGGCGCTGGATTGAAACGGTAACGAATGATTTAAGAGATGAACCTGGCGTAAATGCAATAGTGGTTAACTCCAGGGATGTAACCGAAAGAATTGTTGCTGAAGAAGAAGCCGCTCTTTTAAAACAGATCAAACAAAAAGAAATAACAGATGCTGTATTTGCTGCGCAGGAAAAAGAGCGCTCCGAAATCGGCATGGAGTTGCATGATAATGTTAACCAGCTTCTCGGAGCTATTCGTCTTTATATTGACATGGCAAGAAAAGATGAAGTTAACCGCGATGCGCTTTTAACAAGCTCAGCCAAATATGCGCTTACAGCCATTGAAGAAATCAGGAAATTATCTAAAACACTTATCACACCTTCAATAAAAGAAATAGGCCTTATAGATTCTATAAAAGAACTTACCAATGAAATCATGCTTGTACACCCGGTACAGATCCTTATTACTGCGCCGCATTTTATTGAAAGTGAATTAAGCGATAAGTTTAAATTAAATATTTTCAGAATTATCCAGGAGCAGATCAATAATATTTTAAAACATGCGCAGGCAAAAGAAATTACTATAGATATAAAAGAATACCGGGAAACCCTTGTATTTATTATAGCCGATAATGGTATTGGTTTTGATGTGTCGAACAGAAAAGCCGGCGTTGGTATTAGTAATATTAAAAGTCGCAGTGAAATTTATCATGGTAATATTCAACTGCAGTCCGAACCCGGTAAAGGCACAACCCTTTCTTTAGCTTTTAAAAAACCAGATCTTATTGCAGAATAGCTGCAGTGATCCATGTAAAATTAACACCAGATGATAAATATATTATTAGCAGATGACCATGCAATCATCAGAGCCGGTATAAAAATATTTATAGATAATTATTTGCCGGATGCAGTGATTGAGGAAGCATCAGACGGGGCGTCTGCGATTGAAAAAATAAAAGAAAACAATTTTGAGCTGATCGTATTGGATATAAATATGCCCAACACCGATGCTTTTAGTATGGTCAGCAATATTATTAAATTGAAACCTGATGCCAATATTTTAATGTTTAGCATGAATGCTGAAGAGATGTATGCAAAAAAGTTTTTACAGCTCGGTGCCAAAGGCTATGTAAGCAAGTCGGCCCCTAAAGAAGAGATGGAAACCGCCCTGGATACAGTGCTTAAAGGCAAAAGATATTTAAGCCCTCTGTTACTACAGTCTTTGGCAGATGATGTTATCGGCAAAAAATCAAAAAATCCTTTTGATGATTTATCTAAGCGTGAATTTGAAATAACCATGCATCTTATTAAGGGAGAACCGTTGGCAGAGATAGCTAAAGCATTAAAATTGCATACCTCAACTGTAGGCACACATAAAGCCAGAATTTTTGATAAACTTAATTGCACAAATATTATTGAGGTAAATACGCTTGCAAAAATTCATGGGATTTATGCGTAGTGCATGATATTATAAAAACGGTGTTTTCTCCTTTCAAGCTGCTGGTTAGTAAAAAATGATCACCGCATTTCAGCGCAAAATTTTCTACATTGGTCGCAATGTTTTCATGGTGTGGCAATAAATATTTAGGTTAGCTTTCACATACATTGTTTTAAACTCAATACATAATTATCATTCAATGAAAAGACTTTTTACCTTGGGCAGCTTTTGCTTAATTGCATTACATAGTGCTGCGCAAAACTGGTCGGAACAAAAAATGGATTCTTCTGACGTGGTTATTATAACCAACAAAGCAGGCCGGCAACTTGGCTATTCATCTTCATCTGGGATAAAAATTATTACTGTTGATGGATTTGCTTTTAAAGATCTTAATAAAAACGGACGGCTTGATAAGTATGAAGACTGGCGTTTGCCGGTAGATGTGAGAGCAAAAGATCTGGCTTCAAAATTAACCGTTGACCAGATTGCGGGCCTCATGTTATACAGCAGGCACCAGGCTATACCTACCGCTCCCGGCGGCCCTTTTGCCGGAACGTATAGTGGCAAAGCCTTTGCTGAAAGCGGCGCCGCTGCGTCGGATCTTTCAGATCAGCAAAAAGAATTTTTAAGTAAAGACAATTTGCGTCATGTGCTCATCACTTCTGTAAAGAGCGCTGAAACTGCTGCCAGGTGGAACAACAATGCACAGGCTTTGGTAGAAGGACTTGGCTTTGGCATTCCTGCAAACAACAGTTCAGATCCACGGCATGGTACAGTGGCCAATGCAGAATTTAATGCCGGCGCAGGCGGTTCCATTTCTATGTGGCCGGGTTCGCTGGGTTTTGCCGCAACATTTGATCCGGCGCTTGTGCAAAATTTTGGATCAATAGCAGCTAAAGAATACCGGGCGCTGGGCATTGCTACAGCACTTTCTCCACAAATTGACCTGGCTACAGATCCACGCTGGAACAGGGTTAGCGGAACTTTTGGCGAAGATCCCAAACTGGCGACAGATATGGCAAGGGCATACATAGATGGCTTCCAAACTTCAACCGGTGATAAGCAGATAGCTAATGGCTGGGGATATAGCAGCGTAAACGCTATGGTGAAACATTGGCCTGGCGGCGGTACCGGCGAAGGTGGCAGAGATGCGCATTATGGCTATGGCAAATATGCTGTGTACCCAGGCAATAATTTTAAGCAACATTTTGTGCCTTTTACTGAAGGCGCTTTTAAGTTAAAAGGTAAAACAGGCATGGCATCGGCCGTAATGCCTTACTATACTATTTCGTACAACCAGGATATAAAAAATAAAGAGAACGTTGCCAATAATTACAACGCTTATATCATAACAGATCTGCTCCGAAAAAAATATAATTATGATGGAGTGGTATGCACTGACTGGCTAGTAACAGGTGACGAAACAGCAGTTGATGTGTTCTTAACCGGCAAATCATGGGGTGTGGAAAAGCTCTCTATAGCTGAGAGGCATTATAAAATTTTAATGGCCGGCGTTGATCAGTTTGGCGGCAATAATGCAGCAGGCCCGGTGATTGAAGCTTATAATATGGGCATTAAAGAACATGGCGAACCGTTTATGCGGGCAAGATTTGAGCAATCTGCAGTACGGCTTTTAAAAAATATTTTCAGAGTAGGTTTATTTGAAAATCCTTATCTCGATCCAAAAACTTCAGCAACTGTTGTTGGAAACCCACAGTTTATGGCTGCAGGTTATGCGGCACAGCTAAAGTCAATTGTAATGCTTAAAAACAAAAACAATGTGCTGCCGCTCACAAAAAATAAAACGGTATATGTACCTAAAAAATTTACTCCTGCAGGCAGAAATTTTTTAGGCATGGAAACACCGGAGAAGCTTGATTACCCCGTTAGCATGGGCGTTGTTAAAAAATATTTTAATGTTACCGATAACCCTGATTCTGCTGATTATGCCCTGGTATTTATCAGTAGCCCCAATAGCGGTGGTGGCTATAACAGCGCAAAAGCTAAAGCCGGCGAAACCGGCTATGTACCTGCAAGCCTTCAGTATGGGGAATACATTGCAGCAACCGCCAGGGATAGCAGTATTGCCGGTGGCGACCCTCTTGAAAAATTTACCAACCGTTCTTACAAAGGCAAATCAGCCACAGCTATAAATGTTACTGATTTAAATATGGTAACAGATACTTATGCAAAAATGAAAGGCAAGCCTGTTATTGTTTCAGTAAATTTGAGTAACCCTATGGTATTTTCTGAATTTGAAAAAGAGGCCAATGCTATAGTTGTAAACTTCGGTGTGCAGGACCAGGCGTCGCTTGATCTGCTTACCGGCGTTGCTGAGCCTTCTGCCTTGTTGCCATTGCAAATGCCAAAGGACATGCTGACGGTTGAAAAGCAATTTGAAGATGTGCCGCATGATATGGAAGTGTATAAAGACAGTGAAGGCAATAAGTACGATTTTGGTTTTGGCCTGAACTGGAAGGGCGTTATTAAAGATGCAAGAACAACCACTTATCAAAACAAAAAATAACCAGGGGCAACATTTCTAAAGCAAAATTATTTCCTGCTGATAGTTGTGGTTTTAAATATCTTAAGACCATTTTCAGTAATTCCTGAAATGGTAACGAGGTAGGTGGCGGGTGTATCTGCCGTGAAAAAATTAATTGTTGCTTTTCCATTATTATCTGTTATGATATCACCATTCCAGTAAATCGTTTTACGCATATCAGGATAACCTGCAATCCTTATCTGTTTGTTTTTATAATCCGGCATTTCAAATGGTGGTGGCACATGAAAGCCCTGCGGATAAATGGATTTCAAATAGCCATCTACTCCGGCAGAGGCAAAAGATTTTGCAGTAGTATGAATTTCTATAACGCCATGCCCTCCCCGAACGCCATATCCGCCTCCTTCCGCACCCGTTAATACTTTAATATAATCGATCTCATTAGTTGATAATGTTTTCAAATAAGCAAGAACCGGGCTATATTCAATGGAGCCACCTTCAGGCAAACCTACCTGCACTCCATCTACAACTACTGTTGGCTCATCTGTTGCTGAAGGCCCAAACCTGTTTGGAGCACCAGCCATTAAAAAACCTCCAACCAGGTGCATTTTACCACTTCTTAAAATAGCATCACCGATGTTATTAAAACCACCCTTTTGTAGCATATCATGTGTAATGGTGTTGGAATTCGTCTTCGTTTTTACACTTGTATTGATGACCACCGGTTTGAGTCTTTTTTTATCATTCCCCAATAAAAATGTGTCTGCAGGGTTCTGCTCAATTCTGCTCAACAGCTTTGTAATATCTGCTTTAGCTTTTGGTTTTGGCAAGCGGGACATACTAAAATTTGTAAATAAAACAGGATCGGTTACAATATCATATTGCATCTTTTCACCTGATAAACTATTCACCTGTAAATTAAATTTAGAACTGTCATCATGCTCGGGCAGTTTAAAACTAAACCTGCCATAGGCATCTGTGGTATCCTGCAAAAAAAAGGCTGTTCCTTCGGCCAATAAAACCACTTCCTGTTTTTGCACAGGCACTTTTTTACTATTATAAACTGTTCCTGATACAATAAAAGGATCTTTCAAAATAGCGGGTGTTACCGGTTTGGTATTTGTGTCGGAATTCGGCTGTAAATTTTTATTGCTGTAAATCAGCATATCCAGGTCGGCATCGGGAAATGAATAATTTTCTATTGAATCTTTAAAATAATTATAGGTGCTGTCTGCATACCGGTCGTCAATTACTGATATTGAAAGTGCCGCCAGCAAAGGTTTCCCTTCATTGTCTGCTGTTGTAACGCTTAGCTTTACATATTCTCTTGCTGCATAGTTTTGTTTATCAATGCTGATAGTAACCTTAGCATCCTCTTTATTAATGTATACATTACGTTCACTCACCAATTGCTTTTTAGTATTGTACAACACAAGGCTTGCAATACCACCAGGAAAACCTGCCACCGGAATATTTAATTCATAATTGCCTTTACCAACGCCGGCAAAACACAGGCTATCTTTACTTGTACCCAGGAGATAGGTTGTATAGTCAGGTGTAAATATCGAATCTTCCAGGAGTACCCTTACTTTAATAAACTGATCATTTTGTTCGACAACTGAAAGCTGGGCTGCATGTAAATTGATCATGGGGAGAGTGGCTACAGAATCATACTTATTATTGTTTTGGATATAGATTTTATAACGGGAAAGCCGTTTCGGCATGAAAGTAAATTTTGCGCTTCCTTTATTATTGGTAGAGAATTTTGCAACTACAGTGTCCCGCTGATCTTTTACTATTCCCGACACCGGAATCTGCGACTCATCATAATTATCTACTTGCAAAGCAACTGTTGAATTGTACCCTGAAATGATTGCACCGCCTTCAGGAAAAATACTGATGTGAGGTAGCGTAGATGTTTTAGCAACCTTCATGTTTATTCCAGCATCCTGCCCTGGCATATTTTTAGGATGTATGACATATACAGGTAATAGGGCTACATATTCAAAGCCATCATCAAGTATATTTTGATCATAGGCCCGTAGCCAGTAATTACCGGCGTGAAGTGAATCCCTTAGAACAAAAGCGCCATCGGTAAGAAACTTCCCTGCATTTAATATCAGCCGGTTCTTAACTGAATCTTTATTGTCAACAAGATCAACAAATAAAATTTTAGCCCTGTTAGTGAGCGTGTTGTTCAAAGCATTCACTGGTAAAGCTTTAAACCAAATGGTTTCTCCTGCGTAGTAAACGGACCGGTCCGTCTGAAGCAATATTTTTTCTGAATTTTTAGAACGAAGATTAGTTATTAAATGCCCCGCAATCGAATCAATATCTTTTGTAGACTGGGATTGTAGATTACTGTGTAATGAGAAAAGTAATGCAGTCGTTATTAATTTGTTTTTTATTGGCATGTAGTAAGATTATTACATTTAATTATCAACACTGCACATTGAATTGAAAACCCCTAAACGATTTAAAGCAACCAATTTATTCCTTCTTATTAACATCTGCTTCTTTCCTTTTTATTTTCTGTACAATACGTTTTACTTTATGAGGCGTATGTTCTTCTTCGCCTAGCAGAATACCCCACGGTTGCAGACCATCAACCCTGTCAAAAATCACTTTAGCAATGGCTAAAAATGGTATGGATAAAAACATGCCTGATATACCAAACATCATCTCCCCTGCTATAACACCTATAATAACTATTAAAGGATTGAGCTTAACTTTTGACCCTACTATCTTAGGCATTAAATAATTGCTGTCTACAAGATGAATAACAATTACGGCAATGGCTACAAATAAAGCATGCTTGCCATCATAGGTTGCAAAGGTGATCAATACACTTAATATTAAAGCAGTGAAGATGCCTATATAAGGGATCACATTTAAAACACCTACCAAAAGACCTAAGAGTATAACATATTTTATACCCAGCAACCAAAATACCAGGCACGACACAACAGAAACAATTACGGCTTCCAAAAAAAGACCGCTGATATAATTGCGAATGATTTTTTTAATATTGGCAAGTATATCGTAAATGATACTGGTATATTTTTCTGTACATAGCGCCACCATAAAACGCATTAAAATACGGCGGTAAAACAACAATAGAATTGTATAAATCAAAATGAAAACAATGAACAGCAATATAGAAGATACAGACAGTAACGTGGTCTGCAGGATGGCCCCGCTGGAATCCATGAGCTTAGCCGTTGCGTCATTAATGTAAGCCGTTTGCTTTTCCAGTTTAAGATGAAAAGTGCCGGCCAGCCAGCTTTGCAGGTTATGAAATAGTGTAGCAATCTGTTGCTTTAGCAAAGGCCATTCGCTACTAAGGTTGGTTATTTGCGCCCCCAAAACATACATCACAGTTGATATGACGATCAGCAATGCAATAACAGCTATAATTGAAGACAATGTTCGGGAAAGCCGGGCTTTATTCTCTAAAAAGTTAGACAGGGGGAGTAACAGTACAGCAAACAAAAAAGAGAAAAGCAATGGCACAACAACTCTTGCGCCTATGATACAAAAGTATCCACCTGCCAAAATTGTGATCAGCACTAATGCAAGCTTTGCGTAGAGGGGCAATTTTATTTCTCTCATTGAATATGGTTGGTTAAAGTCAAATGGCTCAGGTGTTATATCTGTTATATCAAAGTAACAGCCAATTGCGTTTCTATACAATACTTATAAAACGAGGAGAACCATTATAATTTCAATCCCGGATTTAACAAACGCTGCATCGCAAAACTGTTTTAGTTTTTAATTAAGGTAATCTGTTGT
>JANLXV010000546.1:0-19507 GCA_031365305.1 Chitinophagaceae bacterium | reverse complement strand
CGTTTGGTCTGATTGATTAGCCTTAGCCTGCAATGTATTTAGCGTTACCGCATTATTTGAGGCAACGGTAATAAAAGATTGCAATAAATCATAAGTCGCCATCACTCTTTGTTTAAAAGGTTTTAGCATGTGTGTTTCAGGGATAAAGCTTAACGTATTAAACATTGCAGCGTAGCCAGACGAATATCTTGGCGCATCATAAAATTGGGTAAAATCAGATTCTCCTTTATTGTCAAATTCGAGATAAGGCAACATATCCCAACCTTTGGAAGACATACTATTATATAGTAAGGGATCAAAAATATTTTTTGACCACGCTCCAAGTTCACCACCTAATTTTTCGTATTGAGTTGAGATCAAAGTCATCACATGTTGAAAGTCTGCGCCATCTGTAACATGATTATCAATCAAGATATGTGGCCGAAGCCAATGAAAAATTTGCGTGAAAGTTTTGGCTTCTCTACTATCGCATTTGGTGAAATCCCGGTTCAGGTCAAGGTTTTGAGAGTTTCCTCTAAACCCATATTCTAAAGGACCATTTTGATTAACTCTTGAAAAGCTGCTTCTGTTCAAACAACCACCAATATTATAAACCGGTATAACTGCTAATATTATATTATCCGGTAAACTTAATTTTCCAATAGCTATATCTCTTGCCAGCAACATACTTGCATCAATGCCATCCGGCTCGCCGGCATGAATGCCGTTATTTATTAGAATTACTATTTTGTTTTGCTTATGCCATTGTAGCGGCTCAAAATTTTTATTCTTACTTATTAATACCAGGTGGAGAGGATAACCGGCATCGGTTGATCCCTTTTCAGAAATTTGAATTATTGAATTGTTTTTTGCAAGCGATTTATAGAAAGCAATTGCTTCAAAGTACGTGGAGGTTTGTGTACCCTTGCTCAATTCAAACGGCGTTATTTGCGCATAGCACAGTTGCGAAACTATTACCAGGATTAGCAGGATAAATTTTAGCATACCAAACAATTTGTTAGCAAAAGTAGATAGCCGCAAAATAGTGAGCCTATTTTATAGTAGATGTTAGGAAAGGAAAGATAAATTGTTTTAGGAGACGATTGTAACCTGCACTTGGTTCGTGGCAAAGCCTACAAACATTGGAAAGTATATTCAGTTTTATGGCTGGTGAAAATGATATAGAAGATCAATCAAACGCAAGTACTTCTTACGTGATCTTAAATTGTTGTACCGTAAATTATTTTTGTGGAGAATAGCGGGGTCGAACAGCTGACCTTCCCGAAAGCATTCGGGACGTTCTACTCTTAATCTTCTATTCCAAACTTATGTGGAGAATAGCGGGGTCGAACCGCTGACCTCTTGCATGCCATGCAAGCGCTCTACCAACTGAGCTAATTCCCCCAATATCTTACCAATGACCTTCCCACATCTGCGGTACGCTATGCCATCCCGATAAACATCGGGAGAGCTAATTCCCCGTAATTTTTGCAATATTAATTCAACAAATTTAAAAAAAACTATTCTCCCCAAATTTCATCTTTACCCTGCAGCCAAAGCTTTACCTGATCGGTGGTAATTGATTTTGGTCTTTCCAGCGGAAAATTTAAAGCCCTGTCCCAGCAAAGGCTGGCTAATACACCCAAAGCTCTTGATACACCAAACAATACTGTATAAAATTCATATTCTTCCATACCATAATGCACCAACAAGGCGCCACTATGCGCATCTACATTAGGCCATGGATTTTTTATTTTACCTAATCCTTTTAGCACATCAGGTACAGCCTCATAAATATTCCAAACCGTTTGCACAATGGGGTCATCGGGTAAATGCTTTTTTGCAAACTCCATTTGGGCCGTGAATCTCGGATCAGTTTTTCTTAAGACAGCATGTCCATAACCTGGCACTACCTTTCCTTCTTTAAGCGTTTTTTCAACATAGCTTTTGATTTGCTCTTTTGCAGGAATATCAGTTTTTAATTCTTCCCGCATTTCAAAAATCCATTTAATTACTTCCTGGTTAGCCAGGCCATGTAACGGGCCGGCGAGACCATTCATGCCTGCAGCCAGACACAAATATGGATCGCTTAGAGCGCTGCCTACAAGATGCGTAGTGTGGGCAGATACGTTTCCACCTTCATGATCAGCATGAATGGACATATATAATCTCATCAGCTCTTTAAAACCTTCCCCTTCATAACCCATCATGTGGGCAAAATTGCCTGCCCAATCCAATAATCCATCAGGCTGGATATGATCACCCTTTTTATATTTTCTTCTGTAGATATACGCCGCCACCCTGGGTAACCGGGCGATAAGATCCATTGAATCATCAAATACTGATTCCCAATAATCTTTCTTATTAAGGCCTACAGCATATTTTTTTTGAAACTGGCTTTCTGTTTGAAGAGCCATAATGCCTACAACAAACTGCGTCATAGGATGCGAGCTTTTTGGCAACGCTTCAATAGTTGCAAACACATGATTAGGTACATGACTGCGGCGCTGCCATACATTGGTTACATGATGCACATCATCTTCAGTTGGTAGCTCACCCACCAGCATTAAATAAAATAAACCTTCGGGCAATGGCTCTGAACCACCTGGAGCTTTCGGCAATTTTTCCTGCAGTTCAGGAATAGTATATCCCCTGAAACGTATGCCTTCCTGTGCATCGAGTAACGATGTTTCTGTTAATAAACCAGTAATACCACGCATACCCTGGAATACCTGCGACAGTGTAACCTCACCAATTTTTTTATTACCGTGTTCGCTTAAAATCTCTTTTATTTCGGCGCCGGTTTTATCAGCTTTAGCCCTAAACCTATCCTTAATAACACCCATAAAAATTTATGTTTAGTGAGGTTTGTAAAGTTAGGATTTGAAACCGATATACGAAATTTGTTATTTAATATTAATGGGTTGAGAAGCCCTGAAATATGTAACAGCAGCTATTTTGGCGCTTTTACATAAAAATAAATCACCAGAAAAATAAAGAAAATATTTGGCGTCCAGGCGGCCATTAAAGGATCGAAATTTCCCTTGGTTGAAAACACCGTTGCAAACCTGCCGAGAAGAATATATAATACACTTATGCCTACACCCATAGCCAGGTGAAAGCCACTTCCACCCCTGATTTTTCTTGATGCCAGTATAGCACCGATCAGGGTAAGAATGATGACAGATAATGGAATTGAATCCCGGGTATATTTTTCGATTAAAAGATTATTAAGGTCTTCTGAACCACGTAGTTTTTCAAGAGCTATAAACTGGTTAAGATCGGAGGTTACCAATTTGTCTTTCATATACTCATCCCGCTGCAGATCTCTTGGCTTAAAGTTATAAGTCATCCTCATCGAGTCACTTTCCTTAATGGTTTCTTTCAACCCATTTATTTCTCTTTCTGTTATACGCTTAAGTTTCCACCTGCCACGGCTTGTGTCCCACGAAATACTTTCGGCTCTCAGATTATAAATAAGCTCATTGTTTTTAAATCGCTGTACAAAAAAATTGGTACCAACGTGGCTTGATGTATCATAATATCTTATACCGGCATAAGAAAATGAATCTAAACGGAAATAATAATTACTTAAAGACGTATAGTTCTTGATAGTTGATGCATTGAAGTTAATATACTTCGCATCAAAGGCTGCCCATTTAGCATTGGCTTTTGGTACAAGGCTTTGGTTTGCCCACCATAATAAACCTGAAAGCAAAAGGCCCCCGGCCACGTAAGGCAAAAGAAATCTCCTGTAACTAACACCCGTACCGAGAATAGCAATAACTTCTGACCGGTTAGCCATTTTGGAAGTGAAAAAAATAACCGAGATGAAAACAAACAAAGGGAAAAGCATGGCATCTATCCGTGGTATAAAGCCAAAATAATATTGCGTGATAATGTCTTTAACACCTAAGCCCGTTCTGGAAAAATCATCAGACTTTTCACTAAGATCAACCACTAATACAATTACAGTTAAAAGTATTATGCAAAAAAAGAAGGTGACTAAATATTTTTTGAGTATGTACCAGTCTATAATCTTCATGAAAATGTCAAAGGCGATATATAAAAAAGAGGCTGCCCCGAACTTGTAAGAGAGCCTCTAAATTATTTCAAAAGTACTTTAAAACGGTTGAATGCATTAATCCTGTCATCGTTATAAATGCTCCTGACAATATTTAACCGCCTTTTGTTTTTTTAGAACTTTTAGGTTTTACAAGATTATAGGAGTCTGTTATAAATTGTTTAAGGAGTTTGCTGCTTATTGTGCCATCAACAATAACGGTGTTCCAATGTTTTTTATTCATGTGATAACCGGGTAACACACTTTCATATTCTCCCCTGAGTTCGAGAGCTTTTTCAGGATCACATTTTACATTAAACGATAACGGATCTCTCGCAAGAGATAACAGAAGAAATAACTTTTTATTCGTTTTAAACACAACTGTATCTTCTCCAAATGGAAACCCTTCTTCTACATCGCCTAATGCCAGAGCATAATCCCGGATGTCTTCAACGTTCATTGCTTTCTATTGCATTTTAAAAATTACCGTACCATTTTTTTGTTCGTCCGAAGCAATCCGCATCTCATAAGTTTTACCGGCAGCATTTACTTTCATTAAAGCGGTGTTGGGTGGTATAGTGCCAAGATTTTCTGCAAACATCAATAACTCATTATCTCTTCCGGGGATAGCGGTTAATTTTACAGAGATAGGCTTTTCAGTAAGCTTTTGTTTTGAAGCAATAACTCTTCCATTAAAATATAAGGTCACGCTGTCTCCGTCTACATCGCCATTATCATAAAGATCAACGGTAAACTCAGGCGATGTTAATATAATGGTTTGAATGACTTCGCTTTTACGTGCAGGCACAACAGGCAAAGGTACTACAGGCGCAGGTTGTGCTGAAATGGCCTGTGGCCGTAACACGCCGGTTAAAATATTAGTACCGCTTAACAATAACTGCGCAGCAGACTGAATATCTTTTATAGTTAACGCATCTACATACTTTATGTAATCAACAAAATATTTAGGATCATCTCCGGGGAAGTTAAAGCTTTGCAAAGCATTGAGCCAGGTGCCGTTCTCTTTCATACTTGTTTTATGCTCTTCTCTCCATTGTTGTTTTACTTTATCAAGATTTTGTTGTGATGGCCCGAACTTTTTAAGATTATCTATTTCCTTATTTACAGCATATAGTAAAGTGTCCACTTTTTCAGGGCCGCTGGGCAGTTGCAAAAAGAATAAATAATGCGGGTAAGGAAGTTTTTCAAATTGAGCAAAAATGCCACCACCGTAAATGCCCTGGATCTTTTCTCTAAGCTCTTCAATAATCCTGATGTTGAGAATTTCGCTGATAGCAGCAGCTTTCAGCTCCATACTATCTGTGTAAGGCACTTCTCCTGTATACACGGCAAGTATCAGGCTTTTTTGTTCAGCGCCTTTATTAAAATTCAGGTTCGCTTTACCCTTTACCGGCCGTAATTTATTATCTGCATAGCTGAATTTTTTAGACGTTGCAGGCAAACTTCCAAGATACTTTTGAAGCAAAGGCTTAATGCTGTCTTCCTTAAAGCTTCCCACAAAAGTGAAGTGCATCCCATTAGCATCGCCAAAGCGTTGCTTATAAATTTCCAATACCCTGTCTAAATTTATCTTATCATAATTTTCTGCTTTTGGTATTGCTACAGGCCCTAAAGGATTATTGCCGAATAATGTTTTATACAAGGTGTCAATAAAAGCGGTTTGTGGATTAGCGCCTAACAGTGCAGTCTGAGATTTACTTTTTTGGATGAAGGAATTAAAAAGGCTGGTGTCTTTTCGGGGTGCAGTAAAATATAAATATGTTAACTGCAACAAAGTCTCCAGGTCCTTTAACGAGCTGTTGCCACTTATCCCTTCACTGGTTGATGTAAATGTAGGTGATGCACTTGCAGTTTTACCAGCCAATACTTTTCTAAGATCTACGGGTGTAAAATTGCCAACGCCCATACTGTTTACAATGGCTATTGCATTGTCTGCATTGTATTTGTCGTTAAGGCTATAATTATTTTTTCCACCGGCTCTTACAGCACTCATCAGCACCTGGTCATTTTTAAAATCAGTAGATTTTAATGTTACCGTAACACCATTGCCAAGTTTTATATCGGTAGTGCCGAGGTAAATATTTTTTGTACTGGATAATATTTTACCGGTTGCAGGAATTGTAGTAATTAAAGATGATGCCAGGGCTTTTTCTTCGTAGGGTTTGATGTCTGTTTTCTCAACTGCATCAGCTTTTGCAAGCAATGCCTCACCACTGGGCAACATCTTTCCTGCTACGGGTTCAGGCCCGGTTAAAGCCACAAACTTATTGCTATTATTAACCAGTGATTTGCCAATAGCATTTACTTCATCTAACGTAATAGATGGTACAAAAGCTTTATAATAATTATATTCAGTTTCTATGCCCGGTATTGGCTCCTTTACCAAAAAATTACGGATATATTCACTGATATAATTTTGCGATTCGGTTTTATCTCTTTCGTTATAAGCCCTTTCGAGATTTGAAAGCATCATCTTCTTTATCCGCTCAAGTTCAGCAGATGTTGCGCCATATTTTTTAAGCCTTTCTACTTCAACTACGTAAGCTTCCAGGCCCTTAACCGGGTCACTTGTTCCTACGCCGATTTCTCCACCGAACGATTCGTACCCTCTGGCATAACTTGCAAACCCGCCATAGGCATAGAGGAAAGGCGGGTTTTCTTTTTGTGTTAATTCTCTTAATCGTTGATTAAGCACACTGGTAAAAATTGATTTTACAAGAGATTGCCTGTAATCGCCTGTAACAATTTCCGGTGAATCCGGCTGAAAAGAATAGTTGTAAATAATACTGTAATCTGTTGCTTCTTTATCGGTAACCACCATGCCTTCGCTTGTTGCGTATAATGGAACGAGGGCATTTGTTCTTGGTCTGCTACCAGCAGGATTTTTTAAGGAGTTGAAATGTTTTTTAATCATGTCTTCTGCCCTGGCTGGTTCAATATCTCCAACCACTAAAACAGCCATCAGGTCCGGGCGGTACCATTCTTTATAAAATCTTTTAAGGGCATCATAAGATGAATTTTTTATGATGCTATCCAAACCTATTGGTAATCTCTTACCGTACATTGACCCTGCGAAAATTTTAGGATATAGCTTCTTGTTCATCCTGTCATCAGCGCCTTTGCCTAAACGGCTTTCTTCCAACACCACCGGCCTCTCACCATCTATGTCTTCGTTAGTATAGGTTACGTTGTGCGACCAATCTTCCAATACCTGGAAGCCCTTCTCCAGGTTGCCAGGTTTATCTGTCGGGATAGGCAGAATATAAACGGTTTCATTAAAGCTTGTATAGGCATTAAGGTCGTTGCCAAAGCCTACGCCTATTTCCTGCAGAAAGGAAACAATATCATTTTTTTTGAAATGCGTAGTACCGTTAAATGCCATGTGTTCTGCAAGGTGAGCAAGGCCTTGCTGATCATCATCTTCCTGCACTGAGCCTGCATTAACTACCAGCCTGAGTTCAACCTTTTGTTCCGGCTTTTTGTTTTGCCTGATATAATAAGTAAGCCCATTTTCAAGCCTGCCGATTTTTACTTTTGGGTCTACAGGAATTTTGGCATTCGTGTCTATCTGCGCCTGCGATGTGCTATATAATAAGACTAATATAAAGCCTGTTAACCTTGTAGTTATTACTTTAGAAAACATCATTATTTATAAGATTGAGCGGCAAATATAATTGCTCTCTACGTGCAGAGATAATATTATTTATGAGCGGGAATAAGATCTAATCTAAGTAAACAGGCTCTGAGGCTGAAGTCCCAATCCAGTATAGGTTGAGGAAGTATTGACTGGATTTTTTTTGTATTCATTACCGAGAACGACGGGCGTGTTGCTGCGGTTTTAAATTGATCTGATGTAGCCGGATTAATAATGCAATTAGAACTTATTAAATCTTTAATTGCTAACGCAAACTGGAACCATGTTACAGCACCATTATTGGAATAATTAAAAATACCTTTATGTTCTTTTGCGGAGGTGATCATTGTCCAGATAGTTTGAGCAATGTCTGCCGCATAAGTTGGTGAACCTTTCTGATCATCAACCACATTAATGGATTCTTTTTCGCCCATCAGCCTCACCATCGTTTTCACAAAATTATTTCCGTATTCAGAATATACCCATGAGGTACGGATGATGACCGTGCCGGGATTTTTTGCAAGCGCCAATTCTTCTCCCAGCAATTTTGAAGCGCCATATATATTCATCGGATCAACTGCATCGCCTTCTTTATATGGTGTTGCTGATTTACCATTATAAACATAGTCGGTTGATAAATGATAAAAATGAGCGCAGTGATTTTTACAGGCATCAGCAAGATAACCCACAGCAGTTCCGTTAATTTTAAAAGCCTTATCCTGTTCTTCTTCTGCTTTATCAACGGCGGTGTAGGCCGCACAATTAATACAGTAGTCTATATTATTTTGTTTGAAAAATAAGTTGACTGCGGTTACATTATCAATAGATAATTCTTTCCTGGTTGTAAAAATGATTTTGTAATCTTTTTCTTTTTCAAAAAACCTTTTAAACTCGCTTCCAACCTGGCCTTCAGCCCCGGTTATCAAAATAGTTTTGATGGTTTTTTCTGAACCTGGCATAAGAAAATGTTGCAATGTCAATTAATACACGAAATTATTTCTGCACTTTTCAAAGGTGGGATGATGGCGGTCTTTATGTGAAACGATCGCATCTTCTGGAGCAACTTTCCAATCAATATTTAAAAAGGAATCGCTGTAATCTATTCCGGCTTCATGATCCTTGTGATAAAATTCATCACATTTATAAAAGACCTCTGCCGATGGTGAAAGTACAGAATATCCGTGAGCAAAGCCCCGGGGCACCAATAGCTGCTTCTTATTTTGCGCACTAAGTTCAATGGTAAATGCCTTACCATAAGTAGGTGAGCCTTTTCTTAAATCAACAGCCACATCAAGAATAACTCCATCAAGCACTCTTATTAATTTTGTTTGCGGGTATGGTTCAAGCTGGTAATGCAGACCTCTTAAAACGCCAAATACTGACCTGGCCTGGTTATCCTGCACAAAATTACTATGTATGCCTGCAGCCTCTAAAGTATTCTTATTATAGCTTTCAAAAAAATAGCCACGACTATCCTCATGCAATACAGGTTCAAAAATTAACAGGTCAGGAAAGCCGGTTTGTACAATTGGCATCTGTGTAACAAGTTAAATAGAATAAAGATTTTTGAAGTATTCAATCGTGTCAACAAGGCCGTCTTCAAATTTAGTGGTAGGCTGATATTGCAAAAAGGTTTGCGCCAACGAAATATCAGCCAGCGAATTTCTGATATCACCTTCCCTGGCTTCTCTATACGTTGGCTGATGCTCGCTGTTAAGCTGCTTACGCACAGCTTCATACAAATAGTTCACAGAAAATCTTTCGCCTATAGCCACATTATACATTTTATTTACAGCTTCTTTATTTTCAGTGAGCATGCCTTTAATATTCACCTGAACAGCATTTTCAACAAATGTAAAATCACGGGTTTGTTCTCCATCACCATTAATATATACCGGTGTTTTATTGATAATACCTTTTACAAATAAAGGAATTACGGCTGCATAAGGCCCATCAGGATCCTGCCTTGGCCCAAAAATATTGAAGTATCGAAAACCTATCACGGGTATATTGTAGACTTGTGCAAATACCATGGCATACAATTCATCTGCACGTTTGCTTACGGCGTAAGGCGATAAACAATTACCAATTCTATCTTCCCGTTTTGGCAAGGTAGGTTCATCACCATATACTGATGATGATGATGCAAACACAAATTGTTTAACACCATTATCTACAGCGGCTTTTAAAATATTTACAAAGCCGCCAACATTTACATCGTTGGTATTGTAAGGTTCTTTAATAGAACGTGGCACAGAACCCAAGGCAGCCTGGTGACTCACATAATCTATGTCTTTACAAGCCTGCGTGCAAAAAGTAAGATCCCTGATATCACCTTCTAAAAATTCAAAGGCAGTATATTTTTTTAGAATATCAATATTAGAATGGAAGCCATTGGAAAGGTTGTCAATAATTCTCACTTTTTTTGCCCCGTTCTTCAACAAATACTCTGAAATATGACTTCCTATAAACCCTGCCCCGCCGGTAATCAGGAAAGAAAAATTTGAAAGGTCTTTAGTATGAAATGTATGCTCCAAAATAAAATTGATATTATAAATTAAGACACGATATTACAGGCTCCAGTACTTACGGCTTGTGATCTTGCCGTTGTAAATACCTTTAAGATCAGCAATCATAGCATGAGGCTTAGTGATAGCCGCAAACTCTTTATCCTCTATGGTAGTGTATGCATGGTGCGGCACTGTAACAATAACTGCATCATAATCCGCATCGGGATTTTCGGTAAGGCCAAAGCCATATTCATGTTGCAACTGGCTGCTGCTGGCATGTGGATCTGTTACATGCACATTGAGAGAATATGAAAGTAATTCCTTAACTACATCAGCCACTTTAGAATTACGTATATCACTAACGTTTTCTTTAAATGTTGCACCCATTATCAGCACCTTGGCTTCTTTTACATTACCATTATGAACAATAATATGCTGCAAAACTTTTTTGGCAATGTAGCTGGCCATACCATCATTAATTGCCCGGCCAGCCAGTATAACCTGGCTATCATAACCAAGCCGCCGGGATTTATAAGTTAGATAATATGGATCAACACCTATACAATGCCCGCCGACAAGGCCTGGTTGAAACTTTAAGAAATTCCATTTTGTTCCTGCTGCTTCAAGTACTTCATACGTGTTGATATTCATTTTGTCGAAGATGATAGATAGCTCATTCATCAAAGCAATGTTCAGATCCCGCTGCGTATTTTCAATGATTTTTGCCGCTTCAGCTACTTTGATCGAGGATGCTCTATGCACACCGGCATCTACTACAAGCTCATACACTTTTGCAATCACATCCAGGCTTTCGGCATCACAGCCGCTCACTACTTTTATTATACTTGATAAGGTGTGTTTTTTATCACCGGGATTAATTCTTTCGGGCGAATAGCCTAATTTAAAATCTGTGATGTGGTTAAGACCAGATAATTTTTGAATGATCGGTAAACAATCTTCTTCTGTACAACCGGGATAAACAGTGGATTCAAACACTACATAATCTCCCGGTTTGATAACCTTTCCAATAGTTTCACTGGCTTTTTGCACCGGTACAAGATCAGGTACATTATATTCATCTACAGGAGTAGGTACAGCAACGATAAAAAACTTTGCCTCCTTTAATGTTGCTATGTCATTGGTGAATTGAATATCACAATTTTCAAAATTTTCTTTTTCAAGTTCCTGGCTGGGATCAATGCCCTGTTGCATCAATTTGATCCGGTCAGGATTTATATCAAACCCAATAACAGATAATTTCTTTGCAAATTCAAGCGCAATAGGCAGGCCAACATAGCCTAAACCTATCACAGCCAGTTTATGTTCTTTGGCTAATAAATTTTTATACATACTATTCGTGTTAACCTGGTATCGGGACAGGCTATGTTCTAATGATAATTATCTAAACACAACATACCTGACTGATCAGGCAGATACTTTTTTACTTTCAAATTCTTTTGGCAACTTATAAAGATCATTTTTGGGTAATGATTTAAAATAATCGTAAGTAATTTTTAAACCATCGGCACGATTTACTTTAGGTTCCCAGCCTAATAATTCTTTCGCCTTGCTAATATCTGGCTGCCTTTGTTTGGGATCGTCCTGTGGCAAAGGTTTATAAATAATCTTTCTATCAGTGCCTGTCAGTTTTATGATTTCCTCTGCAAAATCTTTCAGGCTGATAGGGTCAGGATTACCAATATTAACGGGCATTGCATAGTCACTCATCAATAAAAGATATATACCTTCTATAAGATCATCTACATAACAAAAACTTCTTGTTTGGCTACCATCGCCAAAAACCGTAAGGTCTTCTCCCCGTAAAGATTGGCCTATGAAAGCCGGCAACGCTCTGCCATCATTTAGCCGCATACGTGGGCCGTAAGTATTGAAAATTCTAACGATCCTCGTATCCAAATTATGGAAGGTATGGTAAGCCATGGTGATGGCTTCCTGGAAACGCTTGGCTTCGTCATAAACACCGCGTGGGCCAACCGGGTTTACATTACCCCAATACTCTTCGTTCTGCGGATGCACTAACGGATCACCATAAACCTCGCTGGTAGACGCCACCAGGATGCGGGCATTTTTAGCCAGGGCAAGTCCTAAACAATTATGCGTTCCTAATGAACCAACTTTTAAAGTTTGAATGGGAATCTTTAAATAATCTATCGGGCTGGCAGGTGAGGCAAAATGCAGAATGTAATCTATATCCCCAGGTATATGGATGAATTTTGATACGTCATGATGATAAAATTCAAACTGCTCAAGTTTTAAAAGATGTTGAATATTTCCAAGATCGCCGGTAATAAGATTGTCCATGCCTATCACATAAAAACCTTCTTTTATAAAACGATCACATAAGTGAGAGCCAAGAAACCCTGCTGCACCTGTAATGAGTACTCGTTTTTGCATAACAATCTATCTTATGAACAGCGTTAAAATATCATTAACCTACACTGTTGTAATAACCCTGCGCCCTATACTTTCATAATGAAAACCGCATTTTTCAATTGCAGCAAGATCAAACAAATTTCTGCCATCAAAAATTACAGGATTTTTAAGCAGCGACTTAATTCTGTCAAAATCGGGTGTTCTAAATTCACTCCATTCCGTTGCAATGATTAAAGCATCCGCATCTTTCAAAGCCTCATATTGGCTTTCGGTATAATTTATCTTGTCGCCAATTTCTTTTTTAATATTAGGCATAGCTTCCGGATCAAAGGCTGTAACAGTTGCGCCTGCTTTTACCAGCTCATCTATAATATATAAGGCCGGCGCTTCACGAACATCATCTGTGTTGGGTTTAAAAGCAAGCCCCCATAAAGCGAATTTTTTGCCGGTAAGATCTTCTTTAAACCAGGCCTTTATTTTTGGCAGTAAATGAAGTTTTTGTTTTTCATTTACTTCCATCACCGCTTCCAATATTTTGAAACTGTAATTTACTTCATTAGATGATCGGGCCAAAGCCTGTACGTCTTTTGGAAAACAACTTCCGCCATAACCTATACCCGGGAACAAAAATCTTTTGCCGATACGCTCATCACTTCCAATGCCACGGCGTACCATATCTACATCAGCGCCAACTTTTTCGCAAAGCTGAGCAATCTCATTCATGAAAGAAATTTTTGTGGCAAGAAATGAATTGGCCGCATATTTTGTAAGCTCTGCAGATTTTTCATCCATAAAAATAATCGGGTTTCCCTGGCGTACAAACGGTGCATACAACTCACCCAATAGTTTTTCAGCTTTTTCTGATGAAGTGCCTATCACAACACGATCTGGCTTCATAAAATCATCTACGGCTACACCTTCTCTCAAAAATTCAGGATTGCTCACTACATCGAAAGTACTTTCAATGTCTTCTTTACTTAAACCTGCTTTAATGCCATTTTCAACTACGGCATTATGCACTTTGTCTGCTGTGCCAACAGGTACAGTGCTTTTATCTATAATTATTTTGTAATCTCCTTTTTTTAACAAGCCACCCAAATCTTTAGCTACGCCTAATACATATTTCAGATCTGCAGCACCATCAGCGCCCGGCGGTGTTGGCAAGGCTAAAAAAATAATTTTTGCATCTTCTATACCCTCTTTAAGAGAAGTAGTAAATTTTAGCCTGCCTTCTTTTTGGTTTCTTAAAAAGATCTTTTCGAGGCCCGGCTCGTAAATAGTGATCTGGCCGGAAGATAATTTATCTACCTTACTTTTATCAATATCTACACAGGTTACAACATTTCCCGTTTCTGCAAAACAGGTACCGGTAACTAAACCAACATAACCGGTTCCAATAACTGAAATTTTCATGACTTTTTTTTAATTTATAAACGCTAAAACGTTGTTTGTAATATATAATTGTTGCTCTTCGTCCATTTCTGTATGAATAGGTAAAGAAATTACCCGTTGTGTTAGCCAATCGGTAGAAGGCAGGTGATAAGCACCGCCACCAAAAGATTCAAACATCTTTTGGCGGTGTGCAGGCACGGGGTAATAAATCATAGAGGGTATATTTTTTTCAGCAAGAAACGTATGCAGTTCATCTCGGCTTTTACCTTCTAACAAAATGGTGTATTGGTGAAAAACATGTTTTGTGCTTGATGACCTGAAGGGGATGGTGACATGCTTATTGCTTTTAAATGCGTTATCATATCCATCTGCAACTTTTCGCCGTGCCTCATTAAATTTATCTAATAACGGAAGTTTTACATTAAGAATGGCAGCTTGCATGGCGTCCAGCCTGGAGTTACACCCAACCATCTCGTGGTAATACCGCATCTTTTGGCCATGGTTAGCTATCAACTTTAATTTTTCCGCTAAAGCATCGTCATTGGTACACATAGCTCCACCATCGCCATAGCAACCTAAATTTTTACTGGGAAAAAAAGATGTACAACCAATGGTGCCGATAGTGCCTGATTTAACGGTATTGCCATTTTTAAAAGTATAATCTGCACCGATGGCCTGGGCATTGTCTTCAATAACAAACAGATTATACTCGCCGGCAATTTTCATGATCTCTTCCATATCCGCCGGCTGGCCGTACAAATGAACCGGTATTATAGCTTTTGTTTTAGAGGTAATGGCTTGCCTGATGGCTTCGGGATCAATATTAAATGTTTGCTTATTAACTTCTACAAAAACAGGCGTGAGTTTGAGGAGCGCTATAACTTCTGTGGTAGCGATGTATGTAAACGACGGGGTGATGACTTCATCGCCGGGCTGAAGGTCCAGTGCCATCATCGCAATCTGTAAAGCATCTGTACCATTGGCACAAGGTATTACATGCTTTACGCCGAGGTATTTTGCCAATTGATCCCCGAATGCCAATACCTCAGGCCCGCCAATAAAGGCTGTTGTATCTAAAACATTCTGCAACCGGGCATCAATATCTTCTTTCAACGAAAGATATTGCTGTTTTAAATCAACCATTTGAATCGGCCTCATACCCTTTTTTTAAAAAGTGGCAAAGATAGTATTTGCATAATTATTCTGTGGTTTCAAAATAGCATTAATCTATTAGGGTAAGATTTTACATTTGCGCTAAACCTTTCCATTGAGTTTACTACTTTACCTGGCTTTTTTAAAATTATACAGATTGGGTATTGCAGTGGCTTCAATCGTAAATCCGAAAGCTAAAATGTTGTTGACGGGCAGAAAGAGTTTCCCGGTAATCCCAAAAAAAAGCAATGGCGAAGTAAGAGTTTGGATGCATTGCGCCAGCCTGGGCGAATTTGAACAAGGGCGGCCGGTTATTGAAAAGATTAAAAACGATTATCCTGGGGTAAAGGTCATTCTTACTTTCTTTTCTCCCTCCGGCTATAATATTATAAAAAATTATAAAGGCGCAGATTTTGTTTTTTTTCTGCCTGAAGATAGCCGCCGAAATGCTAAAAAATTTATTGCTGCAGTGGAACCTGATCTTGTGGTTTGGGTAAAATATGAATACTGGTATTTCTATTTAAGCGAATTACACCAAAAAGCAATTTCGGTATTACTTATTTCCGGCATTTTTAGAAGCAACATGCCGTTCTTCAGGTGGTATGGAAATCTTTGGAGAAAAATGGCCGAAACATTTGATCATTTTTTTGTGCAGAACAATGCTTCCAATAAAGTTCTGAGAGACCTGGTTAATCCTGCAAAAATTACTGTAGCAGGTGATACACGTTTTGACAGGGTAGTTCAGATTGCTGAAAATTTTATACCTCTTGCGGCCATTGAAAAATTTTGTGCGGATAAAAAAGTTATTGTTTGCGGGAGTACTTGGGAAGAGGACGAAGCCGAATGGACACACTTTGTAAAATCTAACAAGGCTATGCGATTTATTATTGCGCCGCATGAAATTGATCAGCAAAATCTTACTGATGTAAAAAAATCATTTCCATCAGCTTTGTTATACTCTGAATGGGAGAAAATTTCATCTGAAACTAATGCCTCAAACGATGTGAACTGTCTTATTATAGATAATGTAGGCATGCTCTCCAAACTGTACAACTATGCCACTGTAACCTATGTCGGCGGCGGCTTTGGTAGTGATGGTTTACATAACATACTTGAAGCAGCAGTGTATGGCAAACCTGTAATTTTTGGGCCTGAATATGAAAAAAATTTTGAAGCAGTAGAAATGATCCGTTGTGGTGGGGCAATTAGTATTGAGAATGCGCTTGAGCTTGAAAAAGTGCTGAACAATCTTTTACAAAATCTAAATGAATTACAAGTAACAGGAGCAGCCGCTAAAAATTATGTGTATGATAACCGCGGTGCTACAGAAAAAATTATGGCTTACATTCAAAAGAACCGCCTTCTTACCAATTGATCAAATTGCTTAACAACAGGGTCTGCATCCGTCCAGCCAATTTTTATTTTTAATTCTCTTTTTATCCAGTATTCGGCCTCGGCAAATATGGAAAAGTTATTGATGGTTTTGATGCTTCTTTCGTACATGGCTTCATCTCCCCTAAAAAGTTCATTAATAAAAAGAAACCTGTCATTAACACCTATAGCTTTTTTAAGATCTTTTATTGGGCCATCTGTAAGCTTATCAGATAATTCTGTCCTGGCTTCTTTAAGTCTTTCATTTAATGATGCCGGCTGTTTTAGAGCGGCTTCATTTATTTCTTTAGGTTTTGCTGCAGGTGCTGCGGGCTTTTGATGTGTTAAGGTTGGCACATCTTCTACCGGGTCAAAAGGTAATGTTGGCCTGGCATTTACGCTCATCTTGTTTTTTACCTGCGCATTTTTTTTAATCTCCTCAAGCTCCTGTTCTATTTCCTTTTCATCTACATGTAATACCTGTATATCTTTTTCCTGCTCCGGAAACTGTAGTTCGGTTTTTTGGGCTAAAGATTTTGACGACCCGTTAACCGCATTATTAATGATATGTGTAACGGGAAGTATAACCACAATTTTTCCCTGTTGCGGAGCTGTAAGTTGTGCTTTGCCCGAAACCAGTTCGGCCTGCAGCAATTGAACAGTTTGCAGCAGTACATCGTTTGATTCTTTTTTATCTGACTGCTGTTGCAAAAGTTGTAGGAGTGTTTGCACTCTATTCATGTAGATTATAATTTTTAAATACTTACTAAGAGGTATCTATAAAAATGAATGATTTTGTATTAATCCTAAATCATTTTAATCTTGCAACGTGGCTAAGGTACAAATCAATTTTAAAAATATAGTATAAATATGTTCATAGAGCCGGATTTCAGGGGAGGCAAAAAGGGCTGGATTGAAGTGATTTGCGGCAGCATGTTCAGCGGCAAAACAGAAGAATTAATCCGACGGCTGAAACGGGTTAAGATAGCTAATCTTAAAGCAGAAATATTTAAGCCATCCATTGATACTCGCTTCGATGAACTGAAAATCGTGAGCCATGATGAGAACAAAATTCATTCAACCCCGGTACAGCATTCAACAGAAATTTTAAAGCTGGTTAAGGATATTGATGTGGTTGGTATTGATGAGGCACAATTTTTTGATGAAGAGATAATTGCAGTGTGCCAGCAACTGGCATTAAATGGTATAAGAGTTATAGTGGCCGGGCTTGACATGGACTTTAAGGGCAAGCCTTTTGGCAAAATGCCCGACCTGTTGGCCATTGCGGATTATATTACAAAACTGCATGCAATATGTGTTAAGTGCGGCAACATCGCTAACATCTCTTTTAGAAAAACCTTGAACCCTGACCAGGTTGTTTTGGGTGAACTGGATATATACGAACCGCGGTGCAGGAATTGTTTTTACAAAGACGCTTGACTCACTAACACATTTTCTTCATCAAAACTGTAGATTGAAAAGCCCCATTTTAATTTTATTTAAAAAAGACCTGTTGCTGGAATTAAGGCAACAACATACTTTTTACGGCGTACTTCTTTATATAGCGGCTACAGTTTTCGTTTTATTTCTTAGTATGGATGAACCCGATGCAGCAGTTTGGAACAGTTTATTTTGGGTTATTCAATTGTTTGTATGTGTTAATGCTGTAGCTAAAAGCTTTTTGCAGGAAAGTGAAGGCCGCATGTTATATTATTACACTGTTGCCTCGCCTGTCGCCTTCATCATAAGCAAATTGTTATATAATGGTTTTCTCATGATCATCATGAGCATTATTACGCTTTTGCTGTTTACTATTTTCTTAAATAACCCGGTAAATAATATGGCCAGGTTTGCCGGCATTGTTATACTCGGCGGTGCCAGTTTAAGTATTGTATTTACTTTAATGAGCGCTATGGCTGCAAAGGCGCAGCAGAATGCAGCATTGGTCGCTATTCTTGGGTTTCCTGTTATACTTCCCCAATTACTTTTATTAATGCGCCTGAGCAAAAGTGCTTTTTCTGAAGTTTTTAAAACAGGTGCGGTACTACAGTTGTGTGGTTTAATAGTTGCACTGGATATTCTTATTATTATACTTGCGATAATTCTTTTTCCTTATTTGTGGAAGGAATAAGCATACTGTGGATGATGTTAAGGTTTGAAAGCCGGAACTGCAAGCCGTTAAATACTTACTTTTTAATTCAACTGCTTTCTATAGCTTTGCGCATTCAAAAAAAATTTCCTGTTTGGTGCGGAGAAGCTGGTGGAAAATATTATCGGTCGTTTTGCTTGTTTACACCTTTATTGGTGGCTTCCTGTTTGACGTTCCAAGACTTCCCATCTTAAACGAATCCATTCGCAATCTTCATTTTCATGTATCCATGTGGTTTAGCATGATGCTGCTTTTTATAGTAAGCGTAGTATACAGCATTAAATATCTAAGAAAAGGAAATTATAGTAACGATATTAAAGCCGCTCACTTTGCAGCAGTTGGCAGTGTGTTTGGAATTCTTGGCTATGCCACAGGTACCATCTGGGCCAATTATACCTGGCTTTCAGATCAGCACCAATCATTAAGCAGTGTTTTAAAAGAGCCGAAACTTATAGGCGCAGGTATCGCTTTGCTTATCTATGGCGCTTATTTTGTTTTACGCGGTTCATTTAACGATATAGACAAAAGAGCAAGAATCAGTGCGGTGTATAACATTTTCGCTTTTGCCATGCTCTTCCCAAGCATCTGGATAGTACCGCGTTTGGTTGGCAGCCTTCACCCGGGAGCGCCTGGGAGTGAAACAGGCAACCCTGCTCTGGATTTCAATGATATTGATAGCAGGCTTCGCATTGTTTTTTATCCGGCTGTTATTGGCTGGACCTTATTAGGCGTATGGATTGCCACGTTAAAAATCCGCCTGCAAATGTTGAAAGATAAAATTTTAGTTAATGGGTAAGATAATAGCTCGTTTGAGTGTGATGGCTCTATTAATTCTTGTAAGC
>JANLXV010000541.1:0-17232 GCA_031365305.1 Chitinophagaceae bacterium | reverse complement strand
CTAATACGGTGGCTTTTCTCAGATGGTCACCGCTTTTGTTTAAAGTGCTTAAGGCTTTCTGAAAAAAATTTAAGGCTGTATCGTATTCTTTTCGCAATAATGATATTCTTCCCATTCCTATTATTGCAGTATTAATAAAGGAATCGATTGCGTACATTTTCTGAAAATAATAAAAGGAGGAATCATAATTTTTCAGATTGAAAAATATGTCGCCCATTGACCTGTACATATTCCATTGGATTGACTGGCTGCGGGCTTGCCGAAAGCTCTGACGGAAATAATCCAACGCCGTTTCATAATCGCCAACCGACTGATAAATGTACGCAAGGCGATAAAATGACCATGCCATTCCCCTGTTATCATCAATTCGTTTTTTTTCACGCAACCCCTTTTTTACATACTCAAATTGTTTTTCAAACTCACCTTTTGCTCCATAAACAGCACCGAACTGATCAATTAAATCGGTTAACATAATCCAGTTGCCCGTTTTTTTGAAATAATAGGCGGCTTGTTCAAAAGCTTTCTTTGCTTCATCAGGAAAACTTTGGACAAGCAATGCTTCGCCCAAACCCCTGAATGCCTGTCCTAATCCATCATCATTCACTATTTTTTTATACCAGGAAATAGCCTCCCGGAAGTATTTGTCCATTTTATGATAATCAAAAAGGTACCAACGGGATAAGATTCCATACCGGAGACAAGCATCTCCCAAACCTTTTATGTAACTGATTTCAGACGCCTCCTTGTATGCCTGCCTAGTTATTGCCAGGGCAGAATCATCGTAAGGCATTTCCAATGTTTCATAATATGAACGGCTTAGCTCATTTAGGCAGTCCACTCTTGCGCTGTCGTGCAGTAAAGGCAGAACTTTTTTTAAACTGTCAACGGGAAGAGGCGGTTTGTCAATTTGAAAAGCTTGTGCTTTCACGAATTGGGTAGAGAAGAATAATGAAATAAAAATAACCGGGTGAAGCTTTTTGAACAAAGCACTTTTTATGGTAAAAACAATCAACCTGCAAGTATAAAATTTTACAGGCATGGGAAGAATGGATTGATTATCAAAATTACTCATTATTCATTCCGATTCCTATTCGTTTGCGAAATAGTAAAAGCAGTGTTAGCGGGAATCTAACAGCATAACGGCAGCATTTAGGCATTAAATTCACGTCCTTGTGAGGAGGCAGTTATATCAATCTAACTAATAATCTTTGCGCCGACGAAGCAATCTAATAATAGATTCAGTATTCAGGAATTGATATAGATAGGAGATTGCTTCTTCCCCGATAAATCGGGACAGGCTGTGCCTCCCCGCAAAAGACTCAATCTTTTTTGCTTTTCTTATCATCAGTCTGCATCGCTTTCGGTCTTATTCCACCCTAACCCTATATTTTACTTTCTTAAATGAAACTTATTCTTATCAATGTTTACTAAACCGAAGTGCACTTACCTGCATACCAACCTTATCTCCCTGGGGCTAAACCAACAAAATCTGCCGTGCGGTTATGTATGCCTCCATAGATCCGTGAAAGCCCTACTTCATTCGCATAATCAGAAAATTTTGTAAAGGTGCGTGGAGCAAATCCCAGGTCGTTAATGCTGAAATCAGTAAATGTAGTGTTGTCACCAAAAATATCAGCCAGTACTCTTGCCACAGCGCCTGTTTGTACCGAATGTGCCGAAGTATAATCAGGAAATGGGGGCGTAAATCCAAGTACGGTAACCCATGCCGGATCAAAGTTTGCACGGATAAAAGTGATAGGCCTTTCCTGGTTATATATATATTTCGTTTTATAAGAGGACACATAACCATCAGCAGATGCTATACCAACTTTGCAATATGCTTCAGCAGCACAGCCAGGTTAGAGCTCTTAATAGTAAGCACTGAACTTAGGATAGAAATTGATACGCTTGGCGGTGTTAAGGCGGCCCAGTAATTAGCAATAGTGGTGTGCTCAGGATCCTGGTTGATGGATTCATTGTAAACTTCCAACTCTTCTTTATAATATGTTGATGAAGGATCAATGGAATAGGGAGGCGGCGGCGGAGGTTGTGTGCTTACAGCAATGTCTTTAATAAAGGTCCTGTTATTGCCCCAATAAGGAAGCGACGCCATTTGCCCTGTTAACGGAATCCACAAGCCAGGACCGACGGGAGGCGTATAGGTTGTTGGAAACGGGTTAAGATAAGCCAGATCACCGCCATCAGACTTTGACCATTGATAAATTTCGTTTGAAATGGTCTTACCGAAGTCTTCCGAACGATCAAAAACATGGGTTGGAACTGCTGCTTTAAATAACGTGTTAAACACATTTTCTAAAGAATCAATAGAGAAATTTTGCGCCGGAGACGTATTGCCAAACAGGCGACGTACCATATTAGCCAATGAAGCATTTGCACACACAGGATAATAATATTTTTCCCCACATTTTACTTTCGGTAAAGCAGGCAAGCTGTTAAGTTGGCTTTGAATAGATTGGTGAGCAGGCATGCCGGGCACAACTGATTCGTACAAGGCCAGGCCCATGTAACCATAATTGCGGGAACTTACCGGGCCAAGGTCTTGATTCGGCGTATTACTGGTCAACGTGATGGCAAGTTTGTACCAGGCTAAAGGCACATCTGCATTAAATTTTGATGTTGCGTTACCTTGCATTTTATCATTATACCCTATGCCAGGATGATCGCAAGATGAAACAGGATGGTCATCTTTTTTGCATCCTGTAAAGATGATGAATGATGCTCCAATAAGAAGAAGCATTGGTTTTACTTGCTTTTTCATAATTGTTGTTTTAGTGTAAAATATTTAGTGATAGGTTGTTCTTTCAAAACTATCTTTTTGATATATCGTTGCACAGCAAGAATTATTAGCCGGAAATTATTGAGGATAATTTGTCGGATTTATTGAGCAGTTTGCAGATTTGGATATAAGATATTTTGAGAAACTTTCTTGAAATAACTATTAGCCTAGTAAAAAAGCCAGAAACCGTTTCCGATCTCTGGCTCTTTATAAATTACAGGAAATGCCTAAGCTCTTTGCTTAGCTAAAGGTTTCTTTTTAGATTTTTTAAGAACGCCTTCTATAGTCTTTCGCATTTCTTCAAAAGTTATTTTACCGGTATATTCTTCATCATTTATAAAGAAGGTTGGCACTTTTTTTACACCACGATCAATACCTTCAACCAGGTCATTCATTACGTACGAGCCATACATGGAATCAACCAACTGATTCAAAAACAGTTTATTATTAACGCCTGCTTCTTTTGAATAGATCTTTAAGCTGGTGGTGCCTAACTGCCTGCGGTTTTGAAAAAGAATATTATGCATTTCCCAAAATTTACCTTCCTGCGATGCGCCTACAGAAGCTTCACCGGCCTTCATAGAACGCTGATGAATTTTGGTCTGCGGAAAATGCCTGAAATTAAACCGCATTTTATCTTCAAACTCAGCCATCAATTTTTTTACAACTTCATTCGCTTTTGCACATTCTTCGTTCTCATATTCTCCAAATTCAACGAGTGTTACAGGTGCGTTCGGACTACCTACAAAAATATCTTTTGGAAGAATAACTTCTATAACTTCCTTTGGTTTCATTGCCATTTTATGTTTCCTCCTTCTAAGGGTTTTTAATTTTTATCTAACTCTGTAATTGTTTCGGTCTCATTTCTAAATACCACGGTGCCGTCAAATACATCTACCAAAACCGGTTTGGTTTTATCAACACTCTCTGCCAACAATTTTTTACTCAATTGGTTTACAATTTGTTTTTGTATCAACCTTTTTAAAGGTCTTGCACCAAATTGAGGATCGAATCCGTTTTCAGCGAGGTAATCTATAGTATAATCGCTGAATTTAAGGACAATACCGTTGTTAAGAAGTAATTTTTTTAAATTATTTAACTGAATCTCTATAATCTTCCTGATTTCCTTACGCATAAGAGGCTGAAACATAATTACTTCATCTACGCGGTTTAAAAATTCAGGCCTTAAGGTCGTTCTCAACAAATTCAGCACTTCATCACGGGTTTGATCAACAATCTCTTCCTGATTTTTTTCGGTTACATTTTCGAAATTACTCTGGATGATATGGCTACCGATGTTGCTGGTCATTATAATTATGGTGTTCTTAAAATTCACTACACGGCCTTTATTGTCGGTTAAGCGGCCATCATCTAACACTTGCAATAATATATTAAAAACATCAGGATGGGCTTTTTCAATTTCATCAAGCAAGACCACGCTATAAGGCTTGCGCCGCACAGCTTCTGTCAACTGGCCGCCTTCTTCGTACCCAATATAGCCCGGAGGCGCACCTACAAGCCGGCTTACAGTGTGTTTTTCCTGGTATTCACTCATATCTATTCTCGTCATCATACTATCATCGTCAAACAGGTATTCTGCTAAAGCCTTGGCAAGTTCTGTTTTACCGACGCCGGTTGTGCCTAAGAATATGAATGAGCCAATCGGTCTTTTTGCATCCTGCAGGCCGGCCCTGCTTCTGCGGATGGCATCGGCAACAGCTTCAATGGCTTCTTCCTGGCCAATTACCCGAGTGTGTAATTCATCTTCTAAGGTTAATAATTTTTCCCGTTCGCTCTGCAACATTTTACTTACCGGAATACCAGTTGCCTTGGCTACACTTTCAGCAATATCTTCTGCGTCCACCTCTTCTTTCAGTAATCTTTTTTCACTAATGTCGGCAAGCTGCGCAGTAAAATCTTTAATAATATTTTCCTGCTCCTGCAATTTGCTGTATCTTATTTCGGCCACTTTTCCATAATCGCCTTCACGCTCTGCCTTTTCCGCAAGGGTTTTCAGATTTTCTATTTCCGCCTTTGCATTCTGCACCTTTTCTACAATCTCTTTTTCTTTTTGCCACTTGGCTTTAAAAGTGTCACGTTCAACAGAAAGATTTGAAATGGCGGTATTTAAATCTCTTAGTTTCGCTTCATCTTTCTCCCGTTTAATGGCTTCTCTTTCAATTTCTAACTGGCGTATATTTCTTTCGAGCATATCAAGCTCTTCCGGCATTGAGTTCATCTCCAACCTAAGCTTGGCTGCGCTTTCATCTATAAGGTCTATTGCTTTATCCGGTAAAAAACGATCGGTAATGTAGCGGTGCGAAAGATCCACAGCAGCTATTATAGCTTCATCTTTTATCCTGACATGATGATGGGTTTCATACCTGTCTTTTAAACCCCGCAAAATTGATATGGCATCTTCAACATTGGGTTCGTCAATAAACACTTTTTGAAACCGCCTTTCAAGCGCTTTGTCTTTTTCAAAGAATTTTTGATATTCGTTAAGCGTGGTAGCTCCTATAGCCCGCAACTCACCACGGGACAAAGCCGGCTTTAAAATATTGGCCGCATCTAAAGCGCCTTCGCCACCACCGGCACCTACGAGTGTATGGATTTCATCTATAAATAAAATAATTTCCCCATCGCTCGTGGACACTTCTTTCACCACACTTTTTAAGCGTTCCTCAAACTCACCTTTGTATTTGGCACCTGCTATCAAAAGGCCCATGTCTAAAGCATAAATAATTCTTGATTTTAAATTTTCAGGCACGTCGCCATTAACTATTCTATGTGCCAAACCTTCTGCAATAGCGGTTTTACCTACGCCTGGCTCACCCACAAGTATGGGATTATTTTTAGAACGGCGGGTAAGTATATGCAAAGTCCGCCTTATCTCCTCATCACGTCCAATTACCGGATCAAGCTTTCCATTTCTGGCAAGCTCATTTAAATTCTTAGCAAATTTATTTAAAGCGTTAAACTGAACTTCCGAAGTTTGCGAAATAACCTTGCTGCCTTTTCTTAGTTCATTTATTGAAGCTGTTAATCCCTTCTCTGTTAAGCCCGCATCTTTTAAAATGGATGCGGTTTTGTCATTGCCCTGCAATAAGCCAATGAGTAAATGTTCAACACTTACAAATTCATCCTGGAAAGTTTTAAGAACTGCAGAGGCTTTTAAAACAGCATTACTTAAATCGCGGCTGGCAGATTGCGCAGGCTCGCCTTCATTGATTTTGGGAAGTTTGCTTAAGCTTTCATCAACTTTAGATTCTACAAAAGTTACGTTAACATTATTTTTCTTTAAAAGAAAATCTATAGCTGTATCATCATCTGTTAAGAGTGATTTGAGCAAATGCTCAGTTTCGATCACAGGATTTTTACTGTTGTAAGCTAACTGTTGCGCTTTTTGAAATATCTCCTGTGACCGTATGGTAAAGTTGTTCAAATTCATTGGAAATATTTATATCGAAGCATCAAATAATACTCCAATAAATTTGAATGTAATTCTGTCAAGAAATTTTTAATGATACTGACGCTTGAACAGGTTGCATTGTTTTTTCATGTAATTATAGCAGATAACGACCTTTAGGCTTTTTTTATTAAAACAGTTCTCAGTTAAATATGATTTCTAAAGAATCATTTAAAACCGTTTGTTAAGTATTAACGAATTTAGATGACGCAATGGAAAAGCAATTGTTACGCAATCTTATCAAAGCACTTTCTAAAAAATTTAATTTCGATTACTGTGGCATTGCCAAAGCTCAAAAATTAGATGAAGATGCCCGTCGTTTAGAAAATTGGCTGAACCAAAACAGGCATGGCACCATGACTTATATGGAACGTTATTTCGACTTTAGAGTTGATCCTCGTTTATTGGTGCCTGGCGCAAAATCAGTAATTACCTTACTGCTTAACTATTATCCCGGGCAGCAGGAACAAGTTGGACCAAAAATTTCAAAATATGCCTGGGGAAACGATTATCATGAGGTTATAAAAGACAAGCTTAACCTCCTGCTTAAAACATTACGGGAAGAAATCGGTGACTTTGCGGGGAGGGGATTTGTAGACAGCGCCCCGGTTTTGGAAAGAGCATGGGCGGCTAAAAGTGGATTGGGCTGGATAGGTAAAAACGGAAATCTTATCACAAAATCTTCAGGTTCATTTTTTTTTATTGCAACATTGATCACAGACCTTGACATAGAACCTGATGATGTTTTTATAAAAGATTATTGTGGCTCATGCACCCGGTGTATTGATGCCTGCCCTACAGAAGCCATTTTACCCAATAAAGAAATTGACGGCAGCAAGTGTATCTCTTATTTTACCATTGAACTAAAAGATCATCTTTTACCGAATGATTTAAATGGTAAAACAGATGATTGGTTTTTTGGATGTGATACTTGCCAGGATGTTTGCCCATGGAACCGGTTTTCAAAAGCAACTTCTGAAATACAATTTACACCAATACCTCAGATCCTGAATTTTAGCACTTCTGATTGGGAAGAGTTAACTGAAGAATCTTTTAAAAAAATTTTTAAAGACTCTCCTTTGAAAAGAGCAAAATACCAAGGCATTAAAAGAAACCTTACACTGGTGAAATAACTTATTTTTTTATTTATGGATTTAGTACAAAAAGATTTAAAATATATATGGCATCCATACACACATCAATTAAATATGGCAGAGCCGATATTTATTAAGAAAGGAAAGGGTGCAAAAATATTTGATGAAAAAAACAAGGCATATATTGATGCTATTAGTAGCTGGTGGGTGAATGTTCATGGGCATGGCAATAAATATATAGCTAAACAAATTTTTAAACAGGCAAAAAAACTCGAACACATCATTTTTGCAGGCTTTACACATGAGCCGGCAATCATTCTTGCAGAAAAATTATTACAGCTTTTACAATCTGATTTTTCTAAAATTTTTTATAGTGATAACGGTTCAACCGCTGTTGAGGTAGCCATAAAAATGGCTTTACAATATTGGTCTAACATAGGCCAACCTAACAGGAATAAAATTCTCGCTTTTAACAATAGCTATCACGGTGACACTTTTGGTGCAATGAGTGCAGGAAGCAGAAGCATCTTTAATAAAGCATTTGACGATAAGCTGTTTGATGTAGTATTTATTGATACCCCCGATGGTAATAATTTGGCGGAAATAGCTGAACTTATTAACAGGCATGATGATATTGCAGCATTTATTTATGAGCCTTTATTACAGGGAGCCGGTGGAATGCAAATGCATGACGCTAAACCGGTGGGCAGGTTGCTAAGCTTTTTGAAAGAGAAAGATATTTTATGTATTGCGGATGAAGTACTAACCGGTTTTTATAGAACAGGAACTTTATTTGCCAGTGAGGTTATAGATCCAAAGCCGGATATTATATGTTTAAGCAAGGCTCTCACAGGCGGAACGATGGCTCTCGGTGTTACAGCCTGTACTCAAAAAATTTACGACGCATTTGTAAATGAGGATAAAACAAAAACTTTTTATCATGGGCATTCCTTTACAGCTAATCCTTTAGCATGTTCGGCTGCAATTGCAAGTATTACGCTTTTAGAAGATAAAAAATGTATAGATACCTTGAAGAATCTAATGATTGCGATAAAGAACTTTTCATTATACCTGGTAAAAAACCAATCATCCTTTCAAAAAAAAATAAAGAATATTAGGACATGCGGAACCGTCTTAGCGTTTGAAGTAATTGGAAATGATCGGGACGGGTATAACAACACATCAATTACTGATTTTACAAAGCATTGTCTAAATAGTAACGTCTTCTTAAGGCCGCTTGGAAATACCATTTACATAATGCCGCCTTACTGCATTAAAAAGAAGGAACTGAAAAAAGTGTTTAACGTTATAGTGAGTTATTTAAATCACTGACTATTCCCATCTGAAAACTTTTATGGCAACGGCATATACTACGATGCCCCATAGCAATAGCACGCCGATCTCATTTCTAACATTCCACAAATGCTGACCTTCAAATGCAACGCTGCGTAATGCTGTATTTAAATGGGTGAGTGGTAACACCCGTGATATGGGTTGTAACCATTTAGGGAAAGCATCTATTGAAAAAAAAGTGCCGCCTAAAAGAAATTGCGGCAACGTGATCAGGTTGGCAAACGGGGGAATACTACTATCGTTTTTTGCGAGGCCGCTTACAATAAAACCAAAACCCATAAACACAAGCAAGCCTAAAAAACTTAAGACCAACATTTCAAAAAATGTGACAATGCCATGAACGAGTGTAAAACCGAAAAATAATCTTCCAAATCCTATAATAACTATTGCCGTAATTAACGAAAATAAAACCCTTGACAAGCCTTCGCCTAAAACGATATACGCCCGGTTTATGGGCGTAGCAAAAAACCTTTTTAAAACCAAAGTATTTCTCAAACTAAAAAACATAAAGGCCACGCCAAATACGCCTGCACTTAATAGGGAAAACCCAAGTTGACCGGGTAAAATAAAATCAATCGTTTTGTATTCACGCCCGGGGATATCTTTTTCCCTGACAAGCGTTGCCACCGTTGGCCTGCCCGGAAAAAGACTTTCATCGGCTCTGCGGATAATCTCGGCTAACTGAGATTGCAAAATAGGAAACCTATCCATACTTGCCGAGGAAGTAGTGGTATGAATGATATACTGGTAATATCCATTGGCATTTTTTACTGAGTCAATAGTAAGTAAGGCGGCAATATTGCCTTTACCAACTTCGGACCTTGCCTGCTCCGGCGACAGATTTTTAACAAGCCGTATAGATGGGTTCTTTAACAGGCCATTTTTAAAAATGGAATTATTTGTATCGGCCAGATTTTGTAAAGCCACTTTTACGGTAAAGCCACCACCACCAATAAATCCAAAAACTAAAATAAAAATTAGGGGAAAAACAAAACTGAAAATAACAGCAGAGGGACTTCTGAAAATTGCTCTTAAACTACCTTTGGTTATAGCAAGCATTGCAGTTAGTTGGCTATAGGGCTTCATAAAATAAAATTAGACGAAAACAAATGATGGGAATAAATAAAAAATAAAAGACAAATGTCATATATTTGTATGACAAATGACATTTATGCAAAAAGATAAAAAATCAAAAGGTATAATGCCTTATAAAATCAGTTCAAAACTTTCAATAGTTCAGGAACCCTGGATGTTATTAAGCAACGCCAAAAATACTGCAATGCTTCAGGATTTTACTTATAAAGATTTTAAAAAAATAGCTGACATGGTTCCATTTACTCAAAAAGAATGGGCTGATCTTTTGCATATATCTGAAAGAACACTTCAACGATATTCAAAGGATAACAGCAGTTTTAGTTTTAGCGTAACAGACAGGATTTTACAAATTCAAAAAGTAATTATAAAGGGAATAGATGTTTTTGGTTCTGCTGAAAAATTTATTGAATGGTTAAGACATAATCCGTCTATGCTGGAAGGGCAGCTTTCGTTTCTGTCTCTTGGAAATTTTGAAGGCATCAACAGGGTACTCACACAACTTTCACGAATTGAATATGGCATTTTAGCATGATAATGTACAGGGCAAGTATTGCAAAACATGCCGATGACCTTTCAGGTGAAGGAGCCAGGTTGTTTGGCGGCAGATGGAACTCTGCAGGCATTGCCGGCCTTTACACTTCGCAGTATATTTCACTTTGTATACTTGAAATAATTGTAAGAGCAGATAAACATATTCTCCCGGTGGATTATAAATTGATAAAATTGGAAATTCCTGATGATCTGATATCGGAAATCCAATTAAAAAAACTTAAGGCAGACTGGTCGCATCATTTACAATACACACAATGGATCGGAGAAGAATTTTTAAAGAGTAATCAATCCCTGGCATTGAAAGTGCCAAGCGCTATTGTACCACATGAGCATAATTTTCTTATCAACCCTAACCATACGAGCTTTAAAAAACTCAGGATAATTTCAATAGAGCCGCTTGACCTTGATAAGCGTTTTTATATTTGAATTACAACCAAATTAGATGACTGAAAAACTTAATGAAGTATTTTTATTGCTTGGCGCTAACCTTGGTGAGAGGGAGTTTTCATTGATGAATGCGTATAAGGCAGTAGAAAAAACTATCGGGGAAATTATAGATGTATCTGCTTTATATGAAACAGAAGCGTGGGGAAATATCCATCAGCCTTCGTTTTTAAACCAGGTAATAAAAGTAACCTCCACTTTACCCGCAGAACTTTTGCTTGAGGAATTACTACGAATTGAACAAAAGGCAGGGAGAATACGAACTTTAAAGAACGATGCCCGCATTATAGATATTGACATTCTTTTTTTTAACAACGAAGTATATAATCTCCCACATTTAAAAATTCCTCACCCTGAGATTCAAAACCGCAATTTTGTGCTTGAGCCACTTAACGAAATTGCACCAACATTTATTCATCCTGTATTATTAAAACCAATATCAACCTTATTAAAAGAATGTAAAGACATGTTAAAAGCAGAAAAATTAAACATGCAAAAATTAAACTGAAGCAGCTAATGCCTGATAATGAAATATAATTTTATAACTATTGAAGGAAACATAGGAGCAGGTAAAACAACCCTTGCCCATCTTTTAAGCAAGCAAATTAATGCCAGGCTTATACTTGAGGAATTTGCTGATAATCCTTTTCTGCCAAAGTTTTATGAAAACCAGCAACAGTATGCTTTTCCTTTAGAACTTTTCTTTATGGCAGAACGGTATAAGCAGCTAAAAGACTTGTTGCAAACGAAAGATATGTTTCAGAAGGTTACTGTATCCGACTATCTTTTTACAAAGTGTTTGTTATTTGCTAAGGTTAATCTTTCCGCTGAAGAGTTTGTGTTATATCAGAAACTTTTTGATATCATAAATCCGCAATTAATCCAACCTGATATACTCATTTATTTACATGCGCCTGTAAGTAAGCTAAAAGAGAATATTAAAAAACGTAACCGGGCTTATGAACATGCTATAGACCCTACATATTTATTTGCGTTGCAGGAAACCTATACGCAATACATCAAACAACATAATATTAAAACGCTAATGATTGATGCATCTACAGCAGATTTTTTGGGAAATGACAGTCATCTTAAAATAGTTTTAGAGGCCCTTGACAAAGATTATGAGAATGGTCAACATTTTATAAATCTACCCTAACATTGAATTTTTGATTATTAAATCACAGGAATATTTTGCAACAACAACCTTTTGGACGGGAATTTAAATGGTTTATTTGTTCCAGGGCTTTTTTTATTATGGCTCTGAGGATGGTTGCTGTGGCCATGGTTTGGCATGTGTCTATTCTAACAAAAAATACATTGTCGGTTGGTATTTTAGGTTTATCAGAAGTTATACCGGCTGTAGGGTTTGCATTGTATGCAGGTCACGTTGTGGACGTAAGTGATAAGAGAAAACTCCTTGTAAAATGTATTATTTTTTATTGTTTATGTCTTTTACTTTTAATTTTTTTTACTTCGGCATTCATTGAAAAAAAATATTCTGAAAATGTTATTGTCTGGGCTATCTATTTCTGCATATTCTTAACCGGTATCATACGTTCTTTTAGTGGCCCGGGTTATAATGCGCTTATTGCCCAACTTGTTCCAAGGGAATCTCTTTCAAAGGCCATAACAATCAGCAGTGCCAGTTGGCAAACCGCTTCAGTTGTTGGTCCGCTCCTCACTGGTTTTTTAATATCCATGCAGGGCATAACATTTACACTGGCCGTAATATTTGTATTTGTTGCAATTGGCCTTACAGCTATGTTACTTATCTCACCTAAACCTGTGCAATTTGTGCCAGGCGAAAGACGAACGTGGGAAAGTGTTATGGATGGTGTTAAGTTTGTTTTTAAGACCAAAGCTATATTGGGTGCCTTATCCCTGGATATGTTTGCAGTATTTTTCGGCGGTGCAACAGCCATGCTATCTTTTTATGTAACCGATGTATTAAAGGTTGGCCCCATTTGGTTCGGATGGCTAAATGCAGCTACCTCCATTGGTGCAATAGGTACTCTGTTGGTTATTTCCATAAAACCAATTTCAACACGGCAGGGAAAGGCACTGCTATATGCTGTTGCCGGCTTTGGCATCTGTATTATTGTTTTCGGACTTTCTAAGAATCTATGGCTTTCATTGGCGGCTTTATTTGTTAGCGGCATTTTTGATGGCATTAGCGTAGTGGTTCGGTCTACAATTTTGCAATTATACGTGCCTGATGAAATGAGAGGACGAGTGTCTTCAGTAAATTCAATTTTTATAAATTCTTCCAATGAATTAGGTCAGTTTGAAAGTGGCGTGGCTGCAAGACTATTGGGCACAGTGCCTTCAGTAGTATTTGGTGGCGCTGTTACATTGGTTGTTGTAATTATAACCTGGATTAAAGCTCCTACGCTTAAAAAATTACAGTATTAGCGTTTACGTGCTAAAATTTTATTTCTGTAGTTTGAGCAATTCTTCCAGTACATCCACCACAATAGGACAAAAAGTGCTGTTTTTTAGCGTAATATTTTGCTTCTTAATAAATACATCTTCATCTGTATAAGGAAATCTTACGCAATCACTTGGTCTTTCATCATAAATGGAACAATAATTATCGCCGCCTAAAAAAGGACATGGATGTTTTCGTGTTACATAATCGCCATCTTCATCTATGCGTAAATAGGTTTCTATAAAAACACTTTCTTTAAGTTTTAAATGCTTTGAAATACGCTTTATATCAGGCGTTTTAAATCTTGGGCTGTAATTTTTACAGCAATTGGCGCAACTAAGGCAATTAATTTTTTCAAAAGCCTTTTCATGCAATGCCGGTAAAACCGCCAAAACTTTATTTTTATCAGCTCTTTGCAAAAATTGCTTGTAGGCTTTATTATTTTCAGCAGATTTTTTTTTCCAGTTTAGATCGGGCTGATCAGTCATAAAGCGAAGATAAACCTACTATTTCGTGTACATAAAAAACAGAAAAATCAATTAACGGAACGTAACTTTGCGCCTGCAATTTTTTCCCTTTAAAGTATTAATAGTTGTCCATTACAAATCAGGCTAATCAAATGCGGTGTATGCTAAACACTTCGTTTGTAACAGTGTTGATTTAATGAACGACCGTAACACTAAATAATTTATGAATCTATTTCAACAACAATCTGAAGAATTTATTAAAAGGCATGTTGGATTAAATGAAGAAGAAACATCTGAAATGCTCAAGGCTATTGGCGTAAATTCCATAGAAGAATTAATTAATAAGACCATACCAAGATCCATCCAGCTTGAACAACCGTTAGATGTTGCTGCCCCTGTTTCAGAATTTGCTTATTTAGCGGAGCTTCAGAAACTTGCCAAAAAAAACAAAGTATTTAAATCATATATCGGACAGGGATATTATGATACTATTGTGCCGTCAGTTATTCAACGAAATCTTTTTGAAAACCCGGGATGGTATACCCAATACACGCCATACCAGGCTGAGATAGCCCAGGGAAGGTTAGAAAGTTTATTAAACTTTCAGACAATGGTAAGCGACCTTACCGCCCTGCCAATTGCCAATGCCAGTTTATTGGATGAAGGCACAGCGGCTGCAGAAGCAATGATGATGTTATTTAATCATAAGAACAGAAATCATGAGCATATAACGGCGCCAAAGTTTTTTGTAGACGAAAATTTATTTAAACAAACTATTGATGTTTTATATACAAGGGCTAACCCAATAGGCATTGAAATTGTAGTTGCCAATTTTCACGCTATACAATTAGATGAGAGTTACTTTGGAGCAATTATTCAATATCCTGACGCCTTAGGGAACGTTGAAGATTATTGTGCTTTTATTGGTGGTGTGCATGCGGTAAATGCGCAGGCTATTATGGCTACTGATCTATTAGCGCTCACTTTGTTAACGCCACCTGGCGATTTAGGTGCTGACGTAGCGGTTGGATCTTCCCAACGCTTTGGTGTTCCGTTAGGCTATGGTGGCCCACATGCAGCATTTTTTGCAACAAAGGATGAATTCAAGAGAAGTATCCCTGGTAGAATAATTGGTGTAAGTGTAGATGCACAGGGCAATCGCTGTTTACGTATGGCACTTCAAACCCGTGAGCAACATATCAGGCGTGAAAAAGCCACCAGCAATATTTGCACAGCGCAGGCGCTGCTTGCTAATATGGCCGCTATGTACGCCGTTTATCATGGTAGCGAAGGGCTCAAAAATATTGCCCGGAGAATTTCAGTGTTAACCAATACACTGGCTTATGAATTAAAAGAGCTTGGTTACAATATCATTAATGACACGTACTTTGATACGATATCTATAGACACACAAAATTCTTCAGAGGTAAAGGCTTTAGCCATAAAACACAATATCAATTTTTACTACCCCTCTGAGAACATCATCACACTATCTATAAATGAAACAACTACGCAAACTGACATATTAAACATAGCAGGTGTATTTGCTTTTGCTAACAATAGTGATACTGCTGTAGCCACTTTTGATTTTGATGGAACACTGGAAAATATTCCTGCACGGCTTACCAGGAAAAGTAGCTTTATGTTACACCCTGTGTTTAACACTCATCATACTGAAACAGGGTTGATGCGGTATTTAAAAACGCTGGAAAATAAAGATCTTTCGCTTACCACATCTATGATAGCGTTGGGGTCCTGTACTATGAAACTAAATGCTGCAACAGAACTTGTACCGCTTAGCTGGCCTGAGTTTTCCAGTATTCATCCTTTTGCACCAAAGGATCAAACCGAAGGCTATCAAATTATTATAACAGAACTGGAACATTTACTTTGTAAAATAACTGGTTTTACGGCTTGCAGCCTTCAGCCTAATAGTGGCGCACAGGGCGAATATGCAGGTTTAATGGCCATAAGAGATTATCATTTGGCGGCAGAAGCTTTGCATAGAAATGTAATCTTAATACCAGTATCAGCCCATGGTACAAACCCCGCTTCGGCAGTAATGGCGGGTTTTAAAGTAGTAGTTTCATTGTGTGATGAAGAAGGCAATGTAGATGTAAATGATCTGAAAGATAAAGTAGCAAAGCACAGGGAAAACTTAGCAGGGCTTATGATCACTTACCCCTCAACACATGGCGTGTTTGAAGAAAATATCAGGGAGATATGCCAAATCATTCACGAAAATGGCGGCCTGGTATATATGGACGGGGCCAATATGAATGCGCAGGTTGGCATTACATCACCAGGAAATATTGGTGCAGATGTTTGTCACCTTAATTTACATAAAACCTTTGCCATACCACATGGCGGCGGCGGACCTGGCATGGGGCCAATATGTGTAAATGATAAATTGAAGCCATACCTGCCGGGGCATGTTTATAAAAATGGTTCGACAACTACACACACATTTTCAAAGCATGCCGGGGCTGTAAGTGCAGCAGCTTTTGGTTCAGCAAGTATTTTATTAATCAGTTATGCTTATATAAAATTGCTTGGCGGAAAAGGATTAAGACATTCAACAGAGATTGCTATCTTAAATGCCAACTATATGATGGCACGATTAAAAAAGCATTATAAAATTTTGTATACAGGTACATCAGGTTGTTGTGCACATGAATTTATTGTTGACCTAAGACCATTTAAAAACACTGCCGGTATAGAAGCAGAAGATGTTGCTAAAAGATTAATGGATTTTGGGTTCCATGCACCCACGCTAAGTTTTCCTGTAGCGGGTACTATAATGATTGAGCCAACTGAAAGTGAAGATAAACCTGAACTTGACAGGTTCTGTGATGCTCTTATACAAATACACCATGAAATAATTGGCATTGCAGATGGAAGCCTTGATAAAAAGGAAAATGTCTTAAAAAATGCGCCTCACACGCTGGGCATTCTTACGGCTGATGACTGGAAATATCCCTATAGCAGGAAAGAAGCGGCATTTGCCTTAAAATATTTAACTACGAATAAATTCTGGCCATCTGTTAGCAGGGTTAACAACACTTATGGCGACAGGAATTTGATTTGTACCTGCGAGCCTATTGAAAGTTATATGGAAAAAGAGGAAGCAGTAGAAGCCTCATAGCCCTTTTATCATATTGCGTAAACATCAAAGAGCCGCAAAATTGCGGCTCTTTTCAAATGCTCATTGGAGTATAAAATTATTTCTGCTTAACCTTCTTTTCGCCATCCTTAATTATAATTTTTGTGTCGCCATCTTTTATTTTAATGTCGCCATCCTTTTCAACTTTCTTTTTGTAATCGCCATCTTTAATTTTATAGGCACCGTCGCCTTCAACTTTTACACTGGTGTTATTATTTGAAACCTTTACATCGCCATCAGCTTTATAGGTGTAAGTACCGCCGTTTGATTTTATTACGGCATGATTAACCACCTGGCCTGTTTTGCCATAAATAGTATCATGTGTATTAGTATTCACATAAAGGGTAACGGGTTGTTTAGTTTCTGC
>JANLXV010000527.1:0-4823 GCA_031365305.1 Chitinophagaceae bacterium | reverse complement strand
TTAACACAGTGCCCGGCCAAAGCGAAGCCAGCATAGTGCCTCAGCAGGTAAAAGCCATGGGCTGGACTTTACAACAATTTTATACAGCGCTGATTGAGGATTGCCTGAGCAATTAAATATAGATAGTTATATTGCAGCATTCAGCAGCAAATTGTAAATTTTATTAATTACTGTGTTTAAATTTATTGCAAAGCAGCCGTTCTGGGTTAACCTTATTATTGCACTTGTTCTCGTATGTATCCTGGCCGCCCTTTTTTTGCAATCGCTGAACTGGATGACCAATCATGGCGCCTATCTTAAAGTACCCGCCGTAAAAGGGAAAAAAGTAGACGAAGGCATTAAGCTATTGGAAAGCCAGGGTTTTGAAGTAGTGATACAGGATTCTATTTACCAGGAAAAAATACCGAGATATACCATCACCAAACAATTACCCGAGCCGGACGCCACAGTTAAAGCCAACCGTACGGTTTTTCTTACCATAAACAGGGCAACCCCCCCAAATGTTGATATGCCCAAACTGGAAGGGTTAAGCTACCGCTATGCGGTAGATAAACTGCAGAAAAATCACCTTATACTAAAGGATACTATTCAACGCCCCGACTTTATGAAAGGCTCTGTGTTGGAACAGCAGTTTAATAATGACCGCATTAATGCAGGAACAAAAATTCCCTGGGGAAGTAAGATCACGCTTGTAATAGGAGCCGGCCTGCAGGTGCAACAGGTTTTGGTGCCCGATTTAATAGGACTTACCTACGAAGAAGCCAGGCAGTTGCTGAAAGACAAAGGCATAAGCCTTGCCGGCGTAATACCTATGAGCACGGTAAGAGATACGGCAAATGCCTTTGTGTATAAACAAAACCCGGAAACAAGAGATGTAGACCATAACAGAATGTATATACAGCCCGGGCAAACGATAGATATATGGCTTTCAGAAGATCAGCCGGAAGAAAATAATACAAATAATTCACCAATTGAAGACAGTGCACAATGACAAACATTACACCTGAAGAAGTAAAACAAAGGTTAGATGCCGGAGAAAAGCTCAATCTTATAGATGTTAGAGAGCCTCATGAAAATGCAGAATTTAATATTGGGGGCATATTATTGCCTGTTGGTAAAATTCAAGCCATGCAGGTTGAAGATATTGAGGATTTAAAAAATGAAGAAGTGATCCTGTATTGCAGAAGCGGCAACCGCAGCGGTATTAGCGCCAATGTGCTTGATATGCTCGGCTTCACCAATACTAAAAACCTTATCGGCGGCATGTTAGCCTGGCAGGAAAAATTTAAAGGGTAGGCGTGAGGTAAGAGGTAAGAGATAAAAGGAAAGAGGTATTAGGTGTGAGGTATCAGGTATAAGCAGATTTACTAATAAATGATGGCTGATTGGTGAAATTTGAAAGCTTAAAATTTCACATTCATCAGCAGCATAAAATTTGTTCCGGCCATAGGGAAATAATAATTTTCAGTTGTAATGCTGCCTCCATACTGATAGCTAAATGTATAACCGTTGGGTTCGTATTTCCTGTTAAAAAGATTGGTTAGCTGCATTCCAAAATTTATTTCTTTAAAAGGCCTGGTGATCCATTTATAATTTAGCCTGATGTCTTCTATAAAGTAGGCATCTAAACTCCTTTCCTTTTTAGAGGTATTATCAAGATATTGTCTTGATACATATTTAGACACAAAATTGATGTCAGCATTTTTAAATGGCGTAATGGTTATTATTCGGGAACTGATGACTGACGGAGAAAAAGAGATATTGGTATTCTTATAATTGTTTGTAATCTGCCCGCCATTGTCATAATCATCAATATATTCAACAAAGCTTTTTATTTTGTTTGTACTGAAAGTAATATTGCCATCGGTCGCCAGCCATTTATTAAGAATCATCTTGCTTTGTAACTCAAGGCCAAGCCTGTAACTCTTTGGGGTGTTGGTTCTGGTGTAAGCGCCTATGTCATTAATTTTTCCTGTTAATACCAATTGATTGTGGTAATACATGTAATAGCCTGTAACGCCATAGGATAATTTTGAGCCTTTTTTTTCAAAGCCAGTCTCCAGGTCATACAATTTTTCAGGTTGCGGAATTTGTGCGGCACCAGCTTCAAAATCATCACGGTTGGGCTCTTTTGCACCAACAGAATAAGACAGATAAGCCTGGTAATTTTTTTTATTATAGGTAAGCCCAATTTTTGGATTGAAGAAAGTATACTGCTTCTGAATGTTAAGAGAAGGATTATGCCTGAAGCCATTGATATCATATTTTACATGGCGTACTTGCAGGTCAGTAAAATAAGATAGACTGGTAGTAAATTGATGCAGAACTTTTGCAAACACATTTGCATCTGTTTTATCAGCAGATAACTTGTAGTATCTATAATTTGCCGGTACACCCTTGTCTGCTCTTGGTATTATACCGTAATGACTGCCGTTGTACCTGTAAGCGCCACCACCAAAGGATAGCGTAGTTTTATCACTTTTTTTATTTAAAGAAAAGATAGTTCCATAAAAATAGTTGTCAAGCCAGAGCTGCCGCACAAGGTTAGTTGTAGTAGTTGTATCTGTGCCATTTATTACATCAGGCAGGCCATAATCGTTCAGGCTTGCCTGCCCTTTGTATTCTTCGTAGTAACCCTTACCCCGCGTTAAAAAACCTGCAACGCTGTAATTAACCCTGGCATTTATTTTTTGGTTGTAGAAAAGTTGATAATGCGTTTGCCTATAATTGTCAGTTTGATTATCATAAGGGTCGGAAGTTTTTTCTGTGCCCGCAGCATTGTATGTTCTGTTGGTTTTTAAATAACTTTCAGGAATGCCATACCAGGCCTGGTAAGTTTTTTCTTTGCCACTGATTACATTAAACCGCAGTGAAGCATTTTTGGCGAGATAAGCGGTGCTGATATAGAAAGATTTAAGATCAGTTGAGGCCCGGTCGATAAAGCCGTCACTGTTTATGGACGAAAACCTGCCATCTATTGTAAAGTGTTTATTTAAAAGACCTGAGCCTGCTTTCACCGTGTTTTTCCAGGTGTTAAAAGAGCCATAGCTATTATTCAATTCTACATAGGGTTTACTGATCACTTCGTTGGTTGATATATTTATTGACGCACCAAATGCGCCGGCACCATTGGTTGATGTGCCAACACCGCGTTGTATCTGTATATTATTTACCGAAGAAGAAAGGTCTGGCAAATCCACAAAATAGGTGCCCTGGCTTTCAGCATCATTATATGGAATGCCATTTAGTGTTACGTTAGTCCTGGAAGCATCAGTGCCTCTTATTCTTATACCCGTATACCCAACGCCATTACCGGCGTCAGAATTCACAACAGCAGACGGCGTTAAGTTTAAAACAAAGGGGAGATCTTGGCCGAAATTTACCTTTTCAATATCCTTTTTTGTAAAATTAGTCTTAGTAAGCGGCGCTTTATCAGCGGCTCTTGTAGCAGTAACCTCTACAGGTTGAAGCAAAAGTGTGTCTTCTAAAACTGAGCGTTCCTGGGCAAACGAAATAAAACTTATGATTACAAATATTACTGGTAAAATTGTCTTTTTCATAATAAAATATTTATGAAAAGGACATGCGCAAAAAAGAGATGGGCTACAAACTTCATTCTCCCTTCGCAGGCATTATCCTGATCAGGTTTACGGGTATTTTCTCAGCCTTTAATTAAAAAAGCACCCCGGTATAAAGCTTTCTATGTTATGTGAAAGCGTTGCAAAGATAGTATCAAATCGAAATAATTTTTAAATGATTTGTAACTTTTACTTCAATATATCGTATCAGCTAAAAAAAGGATTATGAAATATATATTAAGCGCTTGCTTAGTCTTATGCGGACTATCATCTTTTGAACAACAAACCACTATAAACGATAAAAATGCGGAAGTGCGATCCGTGACTTCTTTCAATGCAATAAAAGTGAGCGGAGCAATTGACGTTTACCTGTCACAGGGAAATGAAGAAGCACTTGCGGTAAGCGCCAGCGAAGAAAAATACCGGGATTTAATAGTGACAGAAGTTGACAACGGTGTCTTAAAAATTTCTTTTAACGGTGATCGCAAAACCTGGAATATTGCCAACAAAAAGCTAAAAGCTTATGTATCATTCAAGGAATTAAAAGGCTTGGAGGCATCAGGCGCTTCAAGTTTAAAAATTACCGATCAACTAAATGTTACATCACTAAATGTAAAAATCACCGGTGCCTGCGATATGTCAGGAGAAATAAATGGTACTGACGTTACCATAGATATAAATGGGGCTTCAACAGTAAAGCTTACCGGCAATCTTAAAAATCTTGAGGTTAACGCCAGCGGCGCAAGTGATCTGAAGGGCTATGACCTGAAAGTGAATGACTGTACCGCTAAAGCTTCAGGCGCATCAGATATTAGCATTACCGTAAATCAACAATTATCTGCAAATGCCAGCGGCGCAAGTTCAATCCATTACAAAGGCGAGGGCACTGTTAAAGAAGTGAGAACAAGTGGGGCAAGCAGCGTAAGTAAAAGGGGATAATTATTTTACAGACCATTAAAATTTGGTGGCATAGCGTTTACACTTTACATTTGCAGTCCAATACATCGCGAAGTAGAGCAGCGGTAGCTCGTCGGGCTCATAACCCGAAGGTCGGAGGTTCGATCCCTTCCCTCGCAACAAATTAGAAGGCCTCTATGAGGCCTTTTTCATTCCGGCTAGAGGCTTCTCTGGATACTGGATGTTAGATACTGGATAGTATGACTTACGGCCCCCGATGGGTGGCTGTATCCTATCCACTTTCATTCACACCCTAATAGTAGCTTTGCGGACAAAAAACTTTCGGAC
>JANLXV010000488.1:0-3581 GCA_031365305.1 Chitinophagaceae bacterium | reverse complement strand
CTTGAAAGCCAGGCTAAAAAAGCAGAAAAGTATTTTGAAATAAAAAAGGATTATAAAGCAGTAAGTATAGAATTGGCCAAAGCTGCGCTGGAAGGCTTTAACATCACTTACAAACAATTGAACGAACAGCGTGATTCAGAAACGGACAGGCGTAGTAAACTCGATGCAGACATCGCCAAAGAAGAAGCTGAGATAGAAAAAGAAAAGGTTGACTTTATACAACAGGAGAAGGCATTGCAACAAATGCAGCATGCTTTTAACGAACATAATAATACATTGAGAAGTGTAGAGAATACAAAAAATCTTACCAGTCAAAAGCTGGCGCATTTAAAAGAACGTGAAGGCAGTTTATCTGAATTTATTACAAAGGCGGAAGCGCAGTTACAAGGTATAAAAGAAAGTATTGATTTCACAACACAACAGGTTGGCGATGAAGAAGTGACCCTTGAACAATACAGGCAGGATGTTACGGATATTGAGAGCCAGCTACAGCAAAAAAGAGAATTGTTTGATGAGAAAAGGAAAGAAGTAGATGCTTCAAGAAAGAACCAGCACCAGTTGCAGAGAAATCAGTTTGAGGCTGAGAAAAAAGTGGCTGTTGCAGACATGTCTATACATAACCTGCAAAGACTGATCGGGCAAATAGAAGAAGAAACTTCAGGCAGAAAAAACCAGTTGATACAACTTGAGGCCGATAAAACAGCGAAAGACAACGAATTACAGAACACCAAAAACGAACTGGAAGAATTAAAGAAAACTAACGAGGCCACACGGGAACAGATTTTTCAAACACAGGCTGTACTTGAAACGCTGCGTAACACATTTAGCGAAGAGAGCCGTAAACTCGATGCCAGGAAAAATGAACATGCCTTGCTGAAAAGCCTGATAGATAAAATGGAAGGCTATCCTGAAAGTGTAAAATTTCTGCATAAAAACACGGGGTGGAATCATGAGGCGCCATTATTATCTGATCTTATTTATGTGAAGGAAGAATATAGAGCCGCTGTTGAAAATGTATTGGAACCTTATCTTGATTATTATGTGGTTGATAACCTTACGCAAGGCTTACAGGCTGTGCATTTATTGAGTGATAATAAAAAAGGTAAAGCCAATTTCTTTTTATTAGATCAGCTTAAAGAAGTTAGCGATCAGCCACCTCACAAAGTTGAGCACACCATCCCTGCTTTGGATGTTATAGAAATTGACAATAGGTATAACGATCTTGCCAGGTATCTTTTAGGCAACGTGGTTATTGCAGAAAATGAAGATGCCCTGCAAAACAGCAATGGTTCGGTCGTGTTGGAAAAACACGGCAAATATGTAAAAGGAAAATATGCGCTAAGTGGCGGAAGCGTAGGTTTGTTTGAAGGTAAAAAAATTGGCCGGGCAAAAAATCTTGAGAAGCTTTCAGCAGAAATTGCCAGGCAGGAAAAAGTGGTGGATGATATTAAAGAAGTAATAGCTGTAAGATCAAAAGAAGTGATTGCCTATAACGAGCAGTTGAAGGAAACGTCTATTAACGCCACTCAACAATTCATAAACCAGTTGACTAACACCGTCTTTTCAATTCAAAACAAAATTGAAAACATCCAGCTTTCAGAAGACACCTCCCGTAAAAGGCTTCATGATCTCCAGAAACAATTACAGGCTACGCAGGATGACAGCCACACAACAAGAGAACTGCTTACGCAACTCACACAGGATATGCTGGCCTTCAATAAATCGCTGGAAATAGTTGAAGATGATTACAGGAATGCTGAACAGGATTTTAATGCCATCAATGCCACGTTCAATGAAAAAAATCTTGCTACAACCCGCCAGCATAGCAAGGTTGCTGCTTTAAAGCAGGAGCTTGCATTTAAGACCAGCCAGTTACACGATCTTAACATACAGGTTGATAATAGCACCACGCAACTTAGTGATTCAACCGGCGCAATAGCTGCTTCCGTTGAAGAGCTGGAAAAATTGGATAATGAATTAGCAGGCTTATTAAGAAACAGGGAAGCAGAAGAAAAGAAACTCAATGAAGCTGACCAGGCTTATTATAATTTTAGGAATGCTTTGAACGATAAGGAAAGCGAGTTAAGACATAAGCAAAAAAATAAAGAACAGACCGATCAGTTGCTGAATGAGATCAAAGACCGGTTGAATGATCTTAAAGTTCAGTTGGCAGGCATGAAGGAAAGATTGCATATTGAATTCAGGATAGATCTTGATGCCATTTTGGAAGAAGAAAGAACAACCACTACGCTGCTTGAAGAGTTACAGGAAAAGAACGACCGGATGAAAAAACGCCTGGAGAACATTGGTGAAATTAACCCGACAGCTATTGAGGCTTACACCGAAATGAAGAAGCGGTATGAGTTTATTGTGGAACAAAAGGACGATCTCGTTTCTGCAAAAGACTCCTTAATGCAAACCATACAGGAAGTGGAAACAACGGCCAACCAACAGTTCCTTGATACGTTTAATAAAGTAAGAGAGAACTTTCAAAAAGTATTTAAAGCGCTCTTCACTGAAGATGACATGGCTGACATGATACTTGAAAATCCTGATGATTTAGCAGAAACCGGCATTGATATCGTTGCCAAGCCTAAAGGTAAACGGCCCACAAGCATCACGCAATTAAGTGGGGGAGAGAAGACCCTTACAGCAACGGCTTTGCTGTTTGCCATCTACCTTATAAAGCCTGCGCCGTTTTGTATTTTAGATGAAGTAGATGCACCGCTGGATGATGCCAACGTTGGCAAGTTCACGCAAATGATCAGGCAGTTCAGTAAAGAATCCCAGTTTATTATTGTTACACACAACAAAATGACGATGTCTTCTGTAGATGTAATTTATGGCGTTACCATGCAGGAAGCCGGTGTTAGTAAATTAGTGCCTGTAGATTTCAGGGGATTAAATTAAAGTATCTCTTAAAAGTTTATGTATTTTGCTTCTCCCGCATCAGGAAATTTATTGTATAAATCGGTAATTTTAAGAAAAAGTACAAATGCAAAAGCAACACATTAAAGAACAGTTTCATAAACTGATTGAAGAGATTGAGGACGAAGCTTTGCTGCAGATGTTATATGATGATGCGGTAGAATATACTACAAAAAATGACGAAGATGAAGATCTTACACCTGAACAGATAGCATCTATTGAATTAGGCTTGAAGCAGATTGAAGAAGGTAAGGTTTATACTCATGAAGAAGTAATGCAACACATAAAGGAATGGCGAAATTTAGAATAGTTTATTCCGTATTAGCAGACAAAGATCTTTTAAGTATTCTAAAATACCTGAAAAGTAATTGGGGAGAAAAGACTGTTGGCGACTTCGAATCTGTTTTCACTAAAAAAAAATTGATCTTCTTAAGCAAAATCCAAAATTGGGAAAGATCTTTCCCAAAGCCCCGCATGTTAGGAGCATCAGTATTACAAAACACACCAGCTTTTTTACCGCGTAAGTAAAAACGTAATTTACCTGATCACCTTTTTTGATAATCGCCAGGATCCTGCCAGGAATAAATTTTGAAAATGATAGGTATACAGATTGTATGCTTGTTAATAGAAAGTATTGAATATTATTGATTAGG
>JANLXV010000473.1:0-2040 GCA_031365305.1 Chitinophagaceae bacterium | reverse complement strand
TAAAACCTTTGTGAGTGATAATGTGATCAACGAGTAGTAGATCAGGTTGACAAAGCTCCATAAGTTTCCAAGCGTATTAACTGTATCGGTCTTTCGTAAAATTTTTAAACCAAATACCAACGTTCCATAACCGTTGTAAATGACAAAAGCCACACTTAACCAAAACCAAAAGTTTTCTGTCAACGAAGTGTTCGTTTCAAAAACCTGGAACGCCAAAATATTGATGGAAATAAAAAGGATCATCGCATAAGTAATGGTGATGACATAATAATCCGGCTGAGCACCAATTGCTTTTGTAAACAGGGCATATATGGAAAGGACAATGGCCATGATCATACAAGATTTGAATGCTTTGTCAGATATTTTGCTATTTGTGTGCACGAAGAAAAGAAACAGGCTTAGGTTGATAAAATTATAGATGTTGAAGATTACCTCACTATTGATGCTGTAGGTAATTACTTCTGTAATGGTGTCTATGATCATCATCACACACAGCAGATGGAATTTGACCGGAATTTTTTTCCAAAAGAAAAGAACAAGAGCCGCCGGTATAAAGCAACTCATATTCATGATGGGTTTCAATAAATCTGGCATTTTGTTGATTTTGTTGATTTTAGAGAGCCATCTCTGCCGCTCCTTTTGCAGACCTCGTTCCAGTTGGCCCCGGGCCTTTTCCAAATGGGGAAAGTGGTTTGATCAAAGAGGTATGTTTATCATCAGCACCGCAGCAACCCGGTCTGTCAATATACAGGTTGTTGTAATCTTTATCGATACCTATAAGCATTTGATGCAGCGAATCAGCCTCGTCCAACCCATATAATATTCTCATGCCTATTGAGCTGGAATCAGCCAATATTTGCTTTACAATACAACTATTAAATGAATGAGCGACTTTGCCAAACACTGCATTTTGGTTTTGGTGGGTTGCAGCCCAGCTATTTGCTGAGTCTTTCATCACCTTCTTATTGAAACGTGCCACATAAAGGTCAACTGTATCTTTAGGAATAAAATGGCATCTTGCCTTTAGCTCTAGTGCTTGGGGGTCTGTAATTTGTCCTGTATATCCGGCAAGATTATTATTCTTGGGCGACTTAAAATGATCACATTGTGTCAGGACAAAGACTGACAAAACGATCAGCAATAAATACGATACAATTGGTTTGAATTGCATTTTCATAAAGATTCAATTTTGGGTTTAGTAAATAAAAAATAAAAATAGGTAGTGGACTTATTTTCCCAATAGGTATTTCTACCTGTTTTTTCAAATTGTTGAGAAGTTTTGATTATTAGGTTTAAAAGCACAGGCTAATATTTAAAAATATTTAGTGTTAAAAGGTCTCATCCTTCAATATCTATCACATTAAAACATCAGCTTGAAAACTTCTCAAAAGATAAAGTCAAATCTCAGACTTATTTTAAGCATTTCAAAAAGATAATTTATAAAAGACACCCTATTCTCTACTAACGGCAGGCGGCAACATGATTTCTTTAGAAAATAAGTCACCTTCAAAATGGTACAGGTATTTCTACCCTTTCTTTTCAGGTAATTTATTCGGGCATATTCAGTAGTACTACTGGTGAAAAGCCTTCGAAGCCGTTGCACTTTTACATCCTATTGCAGAGGTTTCAAACGCAGCAACCGAACAATAGAAGAGGGAGTAAGCCGAAAAGCCCTGATAACAGAGTAGGCAACAAAAAAAATTTTTTATGAAAAAGATAATCATGAATGTCGTCACACCACCACTGGTCAGTTTCGTAATATTGTTATTGTCCTTTGCCGCATTTTTTGGCTCTTGCCAAAAAACAGTCAATGAACCTGGATTCGCCCCAACACAAAAAGTAGTTGAAACTACCAGAGATAATAATGTCAGTGCAACTCAAAGTTTTTCTGAAATTCAACCGACTAGAACTGTTGGCACCATTGCTTTCAACGATGGACGTCAGCTGGGGGCATTTGACTGGTATTTGAAAACCTACAAAAGGCAGTGGGAGGTTTTAGCAAATCTACCCGCTATATATCGCAAGAATGGGCTTGTGGTA
>JANLXV010000407.1:0-1766 GCA_031365305.1 Chitinophagaceae bacterium | reverse complement strand
ACAACATATTTCACTTTTTCAAGATCAATAGCCTTTCTTTCAATCATATCAATAAGCCGGCCCGGTGTAGCAACCACAATATGAACCCCTTTTTTTAATGCCCTGATCTGCATTATGATAGATGCGCCACCATACACTGGTTCGGCGCTGGCAGCATTGAAATATTTTTTAAAGGTTGTAATATCATTACAAATCTGCAGACACAATTCCCGTGTTGGGCAAATGATTAAAGCCTGCGGATAGCGCTTTTCTGTTTCAATTAATTGTAATAGCGGTAAACCAAAAGCGGCAGTTTTACCAGTGCCTGTTTGTGCAAGACCAACAAAATCTGTAGTGCCTGATAATAAAATAGGTATGGCTTTTTGCTGTATAGGTGTTGGATTTTCAAAACCTAAGTCGGTGATGGCATGTATAATATGCTCGTTTAATCCTAGCTCTTCAAATGCATTCATTAAAAAAACGTTGTTTAAAATTTTCGCAAATGTATGCCTTTGGCCTGAGAGTTATCAGTTGATAACATTTGTGTAACGTTATGCAGAAACAAAAAATCCGGGAATTTTACAACTACTTTTGCCATTCATCGTATTAGTTAAACATATTGTTTAAGATGAGATTTTTTAAAAGGATATTGTTTTTTACGGCAGTTGTTTTATGTGATAGTGTTTATGCGCAGGACTCAAAAGAAGATAAGCGCATTTTAGATTCGTTAATAAAAAATGATGAATTTCTGCAGTTGTTAAATTCACTCAGTACCGATAAAAGTTATTTTACTATTGGGGTGGGTATCAGCAACAGGCTTGCCAGCGTAAATAATAATTCTATAAATGCACAGCAGGGCAATTCAAAAACCATTATCGCCCCAGGTGTTTCTTATGTACATAAATCAGGCTTTGGTGTTTCTGCTGCGGGCTACCTGCTTACTAATGCAGAAAATGGCGGGTTGCATAGAATAAGTCTAACGCCCTTTTATCAACATTCATTGAATAAAAAGTTTTCCTTTGGCTTATCTTATACAAGGTTTTTTAAAGATGACAAATACAATGCTGTAGAGTCGCCTATACAAAATGATTTTTATGGCAACGCTCGTTACAAGAAGGGTTTTGTTGAGCCTGCCCTGGCAGTTGGCTACTCAACAGGCGAGTACAAAGAGATTGATCAAATAACTATTAACCTCCCCCGCCAGGGCAGAACCACTTTTAGTGATACCGCGATAACGTCTATAAAATCTGTTTCACTTTCGGGGTCAGCAGAACACAGGTTTTTATTACACAGCAATATTTCAAAACAAACAGCAATAATTTTTACGCCTTCTATATCGTTAAATGCGGGTAACAATGCTTTTGATATTGTACATAAAAATAATTTTCCCGGCAGCGTAAGGGGAAGAGGAAGGCGGCGATTGTTTCGTAACCAGGATGCCAGTGGTACCACAGCCTTTGAATTCCAATCAACAGGTATAAATCTTTATTTAGATTACAGCATTCATAAATTCAGCATTCAGCCGCAGGTATACCTGGATTATTATTTGCCTTCAACTTCAGAAAAAAGGTTTACACAATTGTTTAATGTTAATGTAGAGTATTCGTTTTAAGCGATTAACAAACAATTATCAGCCATTAATTTCCGTTGGCATATAACTTGACTTTATTTTACAAAAATTATTTTTATGAGAAAGCTTATCTCTTCTGCAGTTTTACTGCTTATTGTATCATCTTCATTCGCACAAAACATTAACATCGGTATTAAAGGTGGCGCAAGCGTTAACA
>JANLXV010000383.1:0-4220 GCA_031365305.1 Chitinophagaceae bacterium | reverse complement strand
GATTCTTTTTCCTTCCTAAAATTTTTATCCTGGGAAACTTCCACTCCTGCAGCCCTCCCTTTTACAGAGGCATAGCCCGTTACAACTACTTCAGTTAATTGATTTGTACTTTGCTTAAGCGCAATGGTAAAATAACCCGGCCGGGCGGCAATGGTTTTAGATTCAAAACCTACTGAACTTATAACGATCATGCTATTTGCATTTACGTTTTGTATTTTAAAAAAACCATTGGCATCACAGGTTACAGCATTCGTGGTACCCCTCACCTGGATGGTTGCAAAAGGCACCGGCTCATTGTTCTCATTGGTTATCCGGCCACTTACAGCACCTCTTGCACCTTGCGTTCTAAAGCTTACAGACGGGTCATAATAGTTAAGCATCCACGGCTGCAACTCGGTTGGGGTTGCGTTATCATCAGGGTTACCGCTGCTTAATTGCACGGCAATATTTTTCCAGGTTTCGCCGCTGCGTTGAAAAACATTGGCATTCATCAATACAGTTAAAGGCTCTGTTACGTCACTTACTCTTACATCATACGTTGAGTACCATCCCGCGTCTTTTATATTATAAAGCAATTTAAACTTTACATTTTTTGTTTCTTTACTTTCTATCAGCGCTGTTACAATATAATTTACACTGTCTTTTTTTTTGCTGAACTCATTAAGCTGAGATTGAGATTCCTCTAATTCATGTTTCTTAACTGTCAGCCTTTTTTGAATGTCTAATTGCTTTTGATACACCTCTGTAAGCCGCTGTCTTTGCAGGTCTAAGGCATCTTTAAGTTCGGTTGTTTTTACACCTGCCTGTCCGCCGATAGCCTGGTTCTTTATCAGCATGACTTCTTCATTTTTATAAACATCCAGCAACTTGTTATCAAGCTCAAGCTTATCTTTTAATGTAGTAATGCGTTCAATAAAATTCTTTTCCTCCTGCTCAATTTTACGTTCGCCTAAAAAATCTTTTGTGGCTTGTACTGATAATAAGGTAATGTTGGCATCGGCCTGCAATTGCACCGTTTGTTGTTCCAACTGGTTACTCAGGCCGGCAAAACTAATTTCAGACCGGCCTGCTGAGATAGCCACAGAACCTGTGCGTTCAACTCTTGCTCCTGCTGAAAATATGGTAACATTTTGAATCGTTGTTTCTGCAACTATCTTTTTTAATTGCGCATTTACGCTTACACAACATCCCAGGACAAACACAAATAAATATATACGCATAAGCAAAAGTTTAAAATAAGTAGGCATGAAAAATAGTAAAAAGGCTGCAATGTATTATTGAAGGTGTTTGTAATAATCATATCAGCATAGTGTTACACTATTTTATAATGGTATTTTTAAAGATGCAGAAATTGTTTGTTTCCATAGCCGCCGCCTGTATAGGTATAGTTACTTCAGCCCAGGTGCCTGTAAGTAAAGAACCGCATCACCCCATAGTTTTTGAGAATAACAGGGTCCGCTTATTAAATGTGCAGCTACCTCCCGGCGATACTACGGCCTGGCATCTTCATTCAACACCTTCAGTATTTATTTTATTTACCACAACAAAAACCGGTTCGCAACTTATCAACAAAGAACCTGCCTTCAGCACGTCAACTGCGGGCAATATTTTATTTGAAAACTTAGATACGCCGCATACAAGAACGCATCGTGTCTGGAACATGGATCCCGCTGTGTTTCATGTAATGGATATTGAATTATTATCTGCTGATACCGGCTTTACCAGCCAGCCATTATCTGCACCAAATATTCACTTAAAGATTGATACGCCCTGGGTGAGAGCTTACAGCATCAGCCTTAACAAAAATGATGAAGTGCATATCAGTAAAAACCTGTCGCAATTTGTATTGATTGCTTTTAATGAAGCGCACATCTTTCTGCATAAAAATGGAAACGGCAAAAAAGTATTTTTAAAAGAAGGTGACTTTGAAAGTATAAACCCTGCTGATAATTTTTCTATTAAAAATGATGGAGATAAAACTGCAAAATTTGCGTTGGTTGAATTGAAGTGATTGTTGCCGGGATATTAAAATTCCATATACGCATAATGATGGAGGCAGCCCTTTGAATCAACATGTATCTGCACTAAGTTTAGGGAAATAATGTTCTTTTGAAAAAACTGTCTCCTTCGTTTAGTTTGTTGATATGCTTTTTCCCGCTTCTTTTATTTGCACAACGGCAGAGCTATGTTTTTCAGCACATCACTTCTAAAGATGATTTAGCATCTGATAAAGCAAACTGCATTTTCCAGGATTCAAAAGGATTTTATTGGGTGGACACTGATAATGGCTTACAAAGATTTGACGGCAAAAATTTCAAGCCGGCATATTTGTTTTGGGCGACAGGGAAAGGCTAAGCCAGGTTTTCGAAAATTTGTTGACCAATGCCATTAAGAATTCAAGAAGCGCAAACAAAATAATGGTGAAAATTGATAAAGATGATATTAACTGCAGATGTTCTGTGCAGGATTTCGGCATGGGCATCCCCAAATCACAACAGGATAAAATTTTCGAAAGATTCTACAGGGTTTCAGGAGACACAATGACCACCTACCCGGGGATGGGCTTAGGGCTTTATATAGTTAAAGATATTATTAAGCGGCACAATGGAACGATATGGGTGGATAGCGAAGACGACAAGGGTTCAACATTTCATGTTACTCTTCCGCTATGTTCCTGATAGCTTTATTCAAAATGCTCAGGATATTTTCCATCTTATTTTTTTTACTAAAGCATTTATTGCAAACACCAACCAAAAGCAGCCTATAAAAACAAGCGTGTTGTACCAGGCTGTAAAATCGTGTGGGAAAATGTTTAGGTTATTGATTGAGAAGTCGGGAACACTTATCATAAAACAGGTAATAAAAATCAATAAAACAACACTGCAAAATACAGTGATAAAAAGCCGCTCTGTTTTTTTACTTACCAATGACTTGTATACATAAGCATTGGCGTTAACTGCATCAATTCTTTGCATAATAGTATTCGTAAAGCCTTCAGATGCCGGCTCTGCACTTAGTGCTAAAAGTTTTTTTAAGATTTCATCGTGTTCCATAATTACTTAAATTAATGAGATTACTTCTCCTTTTAAATTGTTTTGAAGACACTGGTAAAGATGCTTTCTTGCCCTATGTAAAATCACTTTTACATTAGCAGGTGATATACCGGTCGCCTCGTTTACCTCCTGCACAGAAAGTTCATATAAGTAATGTAAAGTGATGCAAATTCTTTCCTGCTCATTTAATGATCGCAGCGCAAGCCGTATGTGCTTTTTCTGTTCACTATTAACAAGGTGTTGCTGTGCGTTGTTTGTGTCAGGCGATGCCATAAAATCCTGTTCTTCAAGATCGGCAACAGCAGGTAATTGCTTTTTCTTTTTCTTTTTATTGAGTGAGATATTAATAATGATCCGGTAAAGCCAGGTCGAAAATTTTGAATGGCCTCTGAATGTTTTTAATGCCTGGTACGCTTTTAAAAATGCATCCTGCGCTGCTTCTTCAGCGTCTTCCCGGTTAAGTAAAATATTATAGGCTAATGATACAGCCATGTCTTTATAGGTGTCCACAATTTTAGCATAGGCAAGCGAATCGCCGGCCAATACATTCCTGATAATTAAAAGATCGTCCTCATGCTGCATTACTGTTCTGACACCTTTTTAAGTGTTGAGGTTACAAACTTTTTTTAGAATTTTTGTAACCAGGTAAAGCGTTGTGTTGTCAAAATGAAAATTACATGTTATGCAAAACAATTTGTTATCGCCTTTTCTTTTTATTTTAATCATTGTGCTGGTATTATTGAGTATTGTTGCGATTTTTTATTTATCTATTACCGCTAAAAGCAGGGAGCGGCTGGCACTTATTGAAAAGGGAATGAACCCTAATTTAGCCCGCAGTGATTTTTGGATACAGGTTGGTATCATTGGTGGTGGAAGTGCAGCAGGACTTTTGTTTGATGGACTACTGCCGCATTCCTCCTATGGCCCTCTCTTCGCCATAGTATTTGCCGGTGCAGGCCTGGTGATTTACAACATCATTCATAAAGCAAAAATGCGCCGCGAAAACTGACAGGCGTTTAGTATTTGTGTAAATATTTTTTTTATTTGTGATTTTTTAAACCAGGCTGCGTATAATAATGGAAAGATGATTTGCATATAATGACTAAACCAGATGACAGGACTGCTTTCACCGGCCTCATTCAAACCAATAAGGGGATAATATTTAAA
>JANLXV010000371.1:0-2379 GCA_031365305.1 Chitinophagaceae bacterium | reverse complement strand
TACCACCACCAAGCGCTTTACCAAGCAGGAGAATATCCGGAACAATATCAAACTGCTCAAATGCCCATAACGATCCATTACGACCAAAGCCGCATTGTATTTCATCCAAGACCAGTAATGCACCAACTTCTTCGGTTCTTTGTCGCAAAGCTTTTAGCCAGCCGGTTACCGGCGCTTTTACCCCTGCTTCAGCCTGTATGGTTTCGGCAATAACGCAGGCGGTATTTTCAGTAATATGTTCAAGTTGTGAAAAACTATTGTAATCTAAATGCAAAACGCCTGGTAATAAAGGCCTGTAAGCATTTCTCCAATATTCACTGCCCATCACACTTAGAGCGCCCTGTGTACTGCCATGATAGGAATTTTTGAAGGCTACTATTTGTGATCTTCCTGTAAATCTTTTAGCCAGTTTCATACTTCCTTCAGTGGCCTCTGTGCCAGAAGCAGTAAAGAATACGCAATTTAATTTCTGAGGCAAATGGCTCGTTAAATATTGGGCATACTTTGTTTGGGGCGATTGAACAACTTCACCGTAAACCATTACATGTAGATAGCATTCCAACTGTTGATGTATCGCTTTAATAATTGCGGGATGGCGGTGGCCGGTATTGCACACACTTATGCCACCTATCAGGTCAATATATTCTTTGCCATCTGCATCCCAAAGTTTACAACCTTCAGCCCTTATTATTTCCAAAGCCAGGGGCGATAAAGAAGTAGGCCCGAGATGATTAAAAAAAAGCTGCCGGTTTGTTATACCAGTCTGTTGAGGCTCAGGTTGGATATTGTCTTCATTAATCGTCATGTCGCAAAGATCGGATTGCTACCTATGTTTTGCACAGCCGGTTGATAATGATGTATAAAATTTTCAATAAAAATAGCAGTACTTTAATTTGTTTTTAAATATCTGGCCCATGTCTACCATACTAACAATAAACGGCGTTCATCCTACGTTTGGACTTAATTGCTTTATCGCCCCGAACGCTACAATAACCGGCGATGTAATAATGGGCAATGATTGCAGCATCTGGTTCAATGCAGTTTTAAGAGGAGATGTAAATAGTATTAGAATGGGAAATAAAGTAAACATCCAGGATGGCGCTATCGTACACTGTACTTATAAAAGAGCTGCTACTAAAATTGGCAACAATGTAAGTGTAGGGCATAATGCAATCGTACATGGTTGTACTATTCACGACAATGTACTTATAGGTATGGGAGCAATAGTGATGGATCATGCTGAAGTGAGCAGCAACGTAATTATCGCTGCAGGCTCGGTTGTTTTAGAAGATACTAAAATTGAAGAAGGCTGCATATATGGTGGAGTACCCGCAAAAAAAATAAAAGATATTTCCCCGGAAATGATCAAGGGAGAGATAAACCGGATAGCAGAAAGTTATGTGATGTATGCAAGCTGGTATAAGTAGGTTGGCTATTTCTTAACAAATGGCGAAGTAAACTAATACGTACTTATGTTATCAAAGAATAAAAGAATGATAAAAAAATTACTATACGCCTTTTTGATCATAGCTTTTTTTTCCGGATGTTCAATGTTTAAAGCAAAATATGGCTGCCCGACCAACGGCAAAAATGTTGGGGCCGAAAAAATTTTATCAGGCGATAAAAAAGCAATGAAAGCCGCAGCCAAAGCTAAAAAATTCAATTCCTGATAAAGACCCATAACACAAAATCCATTTCTATAAAAACTATAAACCCTTCTTTATGTGCTATCATTTAAAAACAAAATACGGCGGAACCGAAGCCGTTATTGATGACAACTGCGGTATTTCAAAATTTTATCTTATTGCAGATACCTTATCATCTCAATTAAAAGTAACCTTCTTAAATCAGGTTGATGATTCTGAAACGCTTGACTGGGATTTTCAATACAAAAATCATTTTCTTACCCTGCATTATAATATTTTCAACGGTGTTTCTATATTGCCTCACAGCACCAAAGCCCTTGATAAAGAAAATAAAGCTGTGCTCGAAGTAGCTAATTTTTTGGAAAGTATGGCTTATTAATTCATTTTAATAAACCCTATGGATTAATTGTACTTATCAGCCATTGTGTTTAAAATATTAATGTAGCCATTATATCGTGAGAATGCAATAATGCCATCATGCAAGCCTTGCTTTACAGCACAACCGGGCTCATTAACATGAACACAATTATTAAACTGGCATTGGGGTAGCAATTTTCGCATTTCAGGAAAGTAATGCGCCAGCTCATATTTGTCAATATCTGACAAACCGAATTCTCTTAAACCGGGCGTATCAATAATTTTTCCACCACCCTCTAAGTCAAACATTTCGGCGAAGGTGGTGGTGTGCAGGCCTTTGCCGCTCCAGCCGCTAACATCCTGCGTTTTTAATTTC
>JANLXV010000354.1:0-5711 GCA_031365305.1 Chitinophagaceae bacterium | reverse complement strand
AAAAAATGGTTGAATACCTCTTTACAATAGAAGACAGGGAGCGGCGTCAGAAAAATGCTTATGCACTTATCGAACTCATGGGATTTTTAAATCCGCATCTTAAAAATGTGAAGATTTCCGCCATAAATTATGGGATCATCTTTTTTTGATCAGCGATTTTAAATTAGATGTAGATAGCCCGTACCCTATTCCTACCAGGGAAACATTAAAAGCCAGGCCTGCACCTCTGCCATATCCTAAGCGTTATCCAAAATACAATCATCTCGGTAAAAATATCGAGATCGTTATAGACAAGGCTTTAGCTGAAGAAGATAGCGACAAACGCCAGGGCTTTGCAAATGCTATTGCTTACTACATGAAATTAACGTACAGCAACTGGCATAAGGAACTTGTACATGATGATACTATTCAAACAGAGCTTAATACAATTACCAAGGGCGAACTGGAGTTTAACAACAGGCCGTTTGTAAAACACCGCACCGATAACCGTAGTGAAGATGATTATGGCGGAGGAAAATTCAGGAAGAACTTCAGCTCCCGCAGCAGTGGCCGTAATATGCCCGGCAGAGATAACAAGGACAGCCGCGATGCCCGGAATAACAATAATAACAACCGCAACAAGTTCAATAAAAAGAGGTACTAATCTTCTCAGTAAATAATTAAACCCCGGCATTGTAAGTGGCGGGGTTTTATTTTTAATTACTTTGCCAGCCAAAAAATCTACAGATGGCTTCATTTGAAGTATCAGGCGGCATAAAGCTTAAAGGCGATATTACACCACAAGGTGCAAAAAACGAGGCGCTGCAAATTATTTCGGCTGTGCTGTTAACGGCTGATAAGGTTACCATTCATAACATTCCGGATATTATTGATGTTAACCTGCAAATAGAATTGCTCTCTGAATTAGGCGTTAAGATTGGAAGAGAAAACAGGCATTCATGCAGCTTCCAGGCTGATGATGTGGATGTAGATTATTTAAAAAGTGATGCGTATCATAAAAAAAGCGGTAAGCTTCGCGGCAGTGTTATGTTAGCAGGACCAATGCTTGCACGTTTTAAAAAAGCCTACATTCCAAAACCGGGGGGAGATAAGATTGGACGCCGAAGATTGGATACACATATTATTGGCTTTGAAAAATTAGGCGCTGAAATAGCCTACAATACTGAAGATGCATTTTTTCATCTTACCACGCCTGAATTAAAAGGCACCTTTATACTACTGGATGAGCCGAGCGTAACCGGAACGGCCAATGTATTGATGGCAGCAGTTTTAGCAAATGGTATTACCACAATTTATAATGCAGCCTGCGAGCCATATATTCAACAGTTATGTAAAATGCTCACGGCAATGGGCGCAAAAATTTCAGGTATTGCCAGCAATAAACTAATTGTAGAAGGTGTACAAAAATTAAATGGCACTACGCACACGATGCTGCCTGATATGATTGAAGTAGGCTCTTTCATTGGGCTTGCTGCTATGACGCAAAGCGACGTTACCATAAAAAATGCCGGGCTGCCACATCTCGGTATTCTGCCCGAAAAATTTCAACAGCTTGGCATCAAATTAAATTTTAACGGTGATGATATTCATATTCCTCCGCAGGATGTTTATGAAATTCAGACCTACATTGACGGATCAGTATTAACAATTTATGATCATCCATGGCCCGGCTTGTCGCCCGACCTTTTAAGCATAATATTGGTGGTAGCCACACAAGCCCGCGGCAGCATCCTCATCCATCAAAAAATGTTTGAAAGTCGCTTATTTTTTGTAGATAAAATTATAGAGATGGGTGCCAGGATTGTATTGTGTGATCCGCACCGGGCCGTAGTTGTAGGGCTTGAAAGAAAACATACTTTAAAAGGCATTGTGATGAACAGTCCTGATATTAGGGCTGGTGTAGCATTGCTTATTGCAGCCTTAAGCGCTGAAGGTAAAAGCACCATTCAAAACATTGAACAGATTGATCGGGGTTACCAGAATATTGAGGCGAGGCTTAAAAATTTAGGCGCAGAGATCAAAAGATTGCCTTAATTAATTGCAGCAATTCATGAGAGAGACTTATAATAAAATGATCGTGATCACTGCACCTTCAGGGGCAGGTAAAACATCTATCACGCATCACCTTATGCAGGTTTTTCCGCAATTAAGTTTTTCAATATCTGCTGCCACAAGGCAGGCCAGGCCAAGCGAAAAAGAAGGCGTTGATTATTATTTTATGTCAGAAAAAAATTTTCAGGAAAAGATTTTAGCTGATGAATTTGTTGAATGGGAAATGGTGTACGAAGGCAAATATTATGGCACCCTAAAATCAGAGCTTAGAAGAATTTGGAGCAATAATAAAATACCTGTGATGGATATTGATGTGCAGGGCGCTATTCATGTTCAGAAAGAATATCCTGTTAAGTCGCTCTTCCTTTTTATTCAGCCACCCTCAGTAAATGAATTAAAAAAACGACTACAGAGCCGCGGTTCAGAAACGCAGGACATGATTAACGTAAGAATAAACAAAGCCTCTTTCGAGCTGTCTTTTAAAAATAATTTTCAGCATGTGATACTTAATAAAAACCTGAAAGATGCCTGCCTTGAAGCAGAAAAGATTGTTGCGGCCTTCATTACACAATAACTCCACGCTTTTCAATTATTTTTGATATATGGACTGGACTGCACTTATTGCAATGGTATTGGCTCTTATTCTGATCGGGTTTTTTTCCGGCATTGAGATAGCGTTTGTATCAGCGAGTAAATTATCTGTAGAACTCAGGAAAAAACAAGGCAATTACAGTGGCCGGATTTGGTCTGCCTACATGGAGAAACCTGCCAGGTTTATTGGAACAACACTGATTGCTTTAAATCTTTTGCTGGTTGTATACGGTTTGCTTTGGAGTGATATTCTTACCGGCTTCTGGCGGTTCTGGCACATTGATAATTTTTATGTGAAGCTTTTTGCAGAAACCTGCGCCTCTACCTTTATCTTGTTAATGTTTGAATTTATATTTAAAGCGTTCTTCAGGGCCAAAGGCGATGTGATACTTGGCAGCAGTATCATCACTTTTATCGTACAATTTTTTTATGGGCTTTTTGCCTGGATAGCAGCCATATTTGTTGATCTTGCAGAATGGATTTTAAAATATGTATTCAGCGTTAAGCTTCATAATAAAAAAGAAATTTTTACCAAGATTGATTTGGAATATTTTCTGCAACAAACCAAAACACATGATACCGAAGATAACGTAGAGATGAACAATGAGCTTTTTGAAAATGTGTTGTCATTATCTGATGTAAAGATTCGTGAATGCCTTATTCCAAGAAAAGAAATTGAAGCCGTTGATATCACCTCATCGGTTGAGCAGGTAAAAGAAAAGTTTATTGAAACCAAGCTTTCAAAGCTGGTGGTTTATGATGGTAATATTGATAATATACAAGGCTACTTACACCAGTTGGATATGTTTAAACACCCTGATAATCTCAGGTCGATTTTGTTGCCCATACCAACAGTGCCTGAAAGCATGAGTGCAACAGACCTTATCAGCAAATTCAGTAAGCAGCGCAAAAGTATTGCCTGGGTTATAGATGAGTTTGGCGGTACCGCTGGTATTGTTACTATGGAAGATTTGCTTGAAGAAATTTTTGGCGATATTAAAGATGAATATGATTCACCGGAGGAGTTTGTGGAAAAGCAATTGTCTGCCGATGAATATATTTTTAGCGGAAGACTTGAGCTGGACTACATTGCAGACAAATACCATCTTGAATTTCGCAACGATGATGAAGCCGGCACACTTTCAGGCTATATTATCAGCCAGCATGAACATATACCCAAACAAAAAGACCGCATCATTATTGACGATTACCAGTTTGATATTCTCAACGTAAGTGATACAAGAATTGAGACTGTAAAAATTAAGGTCTTAAAATAATTCACAGCTTGATTTATTCATAAACTCTTTTATGATTATTGCTGTTGACACAGACGGTTTAAAAGAAGAGACCGGCAATTTTTTACATGAATGTCTTCGGCGTATCATCCCGGCTTCACCACAGCATATCTACGTTTTATTATCAAAAAATAAGCTGTTAGAAAGCTATCAGCCCTATACAAATTGTTTGCGAATTGCGCTCACCAAACAAAATGCTTTATTGTCGCTTCAAGAAATCAATGATGTTCTTAAAAAACAAAAAGCAGATATATTACTAACGGGAAATATCTTATTAGCTGCTTCTACAAAAATAAAATGTGGCTTTCTTACAGCGTCTTTGATACCGGTTTCTGTAAAGACATTCAAAGTATTTTTTAATCACTTCTTATTAAAAAAGTCTTATAAAAATGCTTCCCTGATTTTCGCCGCCTGGAAAATAGAAAAGCAAAATATTACTGATGAATACAAGCTTGATAAGGAGCGTGTGCAGGTTATTCATTATGGTATAAATGATATTGCGCCGGTTTTAAATTTTGAAGACCAACAAATCATTCAGGCAAAATATGCTGAAGGCTTTGCTTATTTTCTTATTTCACAGGAACACATTACAGCCGAACAATTATTGTTTCTTTTAAAAGCCTTTTCAATTTTTAAGAAGAAGCTGAAAAGCACTATGAAGTTTTTAGTGTACACCAAAAATTATAACTATGAAAATATCAATAAGCTTTTAAAAGATTACCGGTTTAAAACAGATGTAATATTGTGTGATCAACTGATGTCTTCATCAACTGAAATATTTAAAGGCGCTTATGCCATCATTTTTAGTACTATACAAAGCGATCATTATCAAATGGTACTTAAAGCAATTGCTTTAAGTACTGCAGCAATATGTTACAGGGGCTTAATTGAAGAAGAAATTTTTGATGACGCTGCTTTGTATTACAATGAATTTGTGCCTGAGCAAATAGCGGCTAATATGATGTTGCTTTACAAAGATGAGAATTTGAAAAAGTCGTTATCAGCTAAAGCACAGGCCCGGCATGAATTATTTTCCTGGGACAGGTCAGCAGGCGACTTCAGGCTGGCTATTGAAAAAGCGTTTGGCTAACTGCTATCTTTGTCACCAATTTTATATTGAAATTAAACATACATGACTCAATCTTCTATAAATATCAACATTGTTCTTGACATCAATAAAATTCCTGAGCAGATCAGTTGGAGTGCCACAGAAAGCAGTGCACCTGAGCCTCAAAAAGCAAAAGCCATGTGTCTTGCATTTTGGGATGGATCTGATAAAACAGCGATGCGGATTGATTTATGGACGAAAGATATGATGGTTGATGAAATGGCAGATTTTTATTACCAGATGCTTTCAACTATGGCTGATACTTTTGAAAGAGCCACACACAACAAAGCCTTAAGTGCAGATATGAAAAAGTTTTCGGCTCACTTTCAAAAGAAATTCAGGGAAAGCCAACTGGCAAATGAACACACTTCAAAATAGTTTTAAAAATTTACTGATATGGCACTTGAAGAAAATGTAATGGCAAAATTAAAAGCCGCTATGCTGGCTAAGGATGAAGCTGGTTTAAGATCGCTTAGGGCAATAAAGGCAGCAATTATCAATGCAAAAACTGCTGAGGGTGCGGGCGGCATTTTAAAAGAAGAAGATGAAGTAAAATTGCTGCAAAAGCTGGTTAAGCAACGGAAAGATTCTCTTACGATTTACCAGCAGCAGAAGCGGGAAGATCTTGCAAAAAAAGAAGAAGAGGAAATTGCGGTAATTGAAAC
>JANLXV010000336.1:0-1940 GCA_031365305.1 Chitinophagaceae bacterium | reverse complement strand
AAATATCTTTTTTGCGATGAGCCTAACTCCGGTCTTGACCCGCAAACATCTTTGGTAATTGATAAACTTATACAGGACATCACCAAAGAATTCAAGATGACCACAGTGGTGGTTACGCATGACATGAATAGCGTAATGGAAATTGGTCAGAATATCATTTATATGTACTTCGGAGAGAAAGAATGGGTAGGCAACAACAAGGAAATCATCTTTAGTAAAAACAAGCGTTTAAATGAATTCATTTTCGCTTCAGAATTTTTAAGAGATGCGAAGGATATGCGTATGCTCGAAGAAAAAGGCATCATAGATAATGAACGCAATATGGAAGATGTGTTGCGAGACCCTGAGAAAAATCTTATCATGGGCGATAATAATGATAAACGTGAGCCTGAATAAAAATGGATCTAAAAGAAAGTCCTTTTTTCTTTTTTAAATTTTTACCCCTGCCACAAAAAGTTTGCTTCATACATTTTTGTTACCGGATGAAAAATTCATTTAATGATAACCATTGCAGGCAGAAAAATAGCCGGCAAGGTAAATGAGGAAGATTTGCAAAATGATTCAAAACCAAATAAAAGCTATTGACCGGCTGGTCATTGGTTTATTGAAAACACTGCTCTTTTTTTCCCTATTTTTGCCCACACAAAAAATTGCCCATGTCAGTTTTAGTCAACAAAAATTCCAAAATAATCGTGCAGGGTTTTACAGGAACTGAAGGCACTTTTCATGCCACCCAAATGATAGAATATGGCACTAATGTGGTTGGTGGTGTAACGCCTAATAAAGGTGGCACCACGCATTTAGAGAAGCCCGTTTTTAATACGGTTGCAGATGCTGTTAAACAAACGGGTGCTGATGTAAGTATAATATTTGTTCCGCCCGCTTTTGCCGCAGATGCAATAATGGAAGCTGCCGATGCCGGCATTGCGCTGGTAGTCTGCATCACAGAAGGTATTCCTGTACAGGACATGGTTAAGGTTAATAATTTTTTACAGGATACATCTACAAGATTGATTGGTCCCAATTGTCCCGGTGTAATTACAGCCGATGAATGCAAGGTTGGTATTATGCCAGGCTTTATTTTTAAGAAAGGTCGCATTGGGATTGTATCAAAATCAGGTACGCTTACTTACGAAGCCGCAGACCAGGTAGCCAAAGCAGGTCTCGGTATATCAACAGCCATAGGCATTGGCGGCGACCCGATCATCGGCACAACAACCAAAGAAGCCATCGAATTATTTATGAATGATGCTGAAACCGATGGCATTGTAATGATAGGCGAAATTGGCGGCGGCATGGAAGCTGAGGCAGCCAATTGGGTAAAAGATTACTATAGCAATTCAGGCAAAAAAAATAAGCCTGTCGTTGGCTTTATAGCCGGTCAAACGGCGCCTCCCGGCAGACGAATGGGGCACGCAGGTGCAATAGTTGGTGGTGCTGATGATACTGCGGCTGCTAAGATGAAGATCATGACTGAATGCGGCTTACATGTGGTTGCAAGCCCTGCAGACATTGGTAAAACTATGGCTGAAGTAATGAAAAGCTAAGAAAGAAATTATTATAACTAAAGCCTGTTGTTTGTAAAAATAACAGGCTTTTTATTTTTGACAACAAAATGTATTGTATAACTCTCTCTCCTTTTTATGGAGGAGTTTACCGAGAGGTTAAATATTTTATAAGATGATTAAGGTGCTTTGTGTATTTACAACTAATCTGCATCTTATACAGTCAACTTACCTAAATGTATTATTGAATTTAAAATGAAAATATGAGCGGATGCAAATTTACCAGGATAGTTTTTTTAGTTTTCTTGTTGGTAATAACAACTTTTGTTACTGTGGCCCAGCAGCCAAAAAATAATAGTGTGCAATGGAAAAATATTGATGCCCTTGTCAACAAAGGTTTAACCAAGTCGGCGCTTGACCAGGTTAATAGCATCT
>JANLXV010000334.1:0-2371 GCA_031365305.1 Chitinophagaceae bacterium | reverse complement strand
GCTGTTATTAACGAGGCTACAAAAAAGATTGGCTATCCGCCACTTGTAACAGGCATTAGTTGTTACATGCACAGTCTTATTTGTGTAGACAAAAATCATAAGCCAATATCTCCTTTAATATTGTGGGCCGATAACCGGGCTGCAGGTATTGCAGATCAATTTAGAAAAAGCGGCAAGAGTAATAAAATTTACAAAACCGGCGGTGCACCTGTACATGCCATGTTGCCGTTATGTAAAATAATATGGCTGAGAGAAAATCAGCGTGGCCTATTTAATAAGACGGCAAAATTTATTTCTATCAAAGAATATCTATGGTATAAATTATTTAGAGTTTACCAGGCAGATGAATCCATTGCTTCTGCAACAGGCCTTTACAATATCAGTAGAAGAAAATGGGATAACTATTTAATAAACCTTTGCTCAATATCAGCAGCACAGCTTTCTGAAATCGTTCCAACAAATTATTTAAGGCAACCTGTACAAGATGATAAACTTAGACTCCTAACAAATACTGCTTTCTGTATAGGCGCAAGCGATGGCTGTTTAGCAAACTTAGGCGTAAATGCGTTGGAGCCTTCCGTTGCTGCATTAACTATTGGCACAAGTGGTGCAGTAAGAGTAGCTTCTGCTAAGCCTTTATACGATAATGCTACCATGCTGTTTAATTATGTATTAGATCATGATACATTTATATGCGGTGGCCCGGTAAATAATGGTGGCAACACTATTCAATGGTGCCTGAAAACTTTTATGCAAATTGATAAGCCTGCTGAAGCTGACTATAAGAAATTATTTGCTGCCGCAGAGTCAATACCAGCAGGCAGTAATGGTCTCATTTTTTTACCATATATACATGGCGAACGTTTCCCCGTGTGGGATGAAAAAGCTTCAGGCATTTTTATAGGTATAACATCTGCGCATACCAGTGCACATTTTATACGGGCTGTAATAGAAGGCGTTTGTTATGCCTTAAAAAGTGTAATACAGGTTTTGGACCGTAACAAAAAAATTTTACAGGTTAATGTAAACGGTGGCATAATTAGTTCACCGCTATGGCTTAAAATTTTGACTGATATAATTAATATAAAAGTTTGTGTTATTCCGCACCAGGATGCTTCTGCAAGGGGTGGGGCAATTTTAGGTTTTCAGGCCACAGGGCTAATACTAAAGTATAACTTCCCGGCAGGTAAATCAGACACGGTATTACCCGCAAAAAAATCGGCTATTGTCTATAAGAAGTATTTCGAGCTGTATTCAAAACTATATGATACCAATAAAAATAATATGCATAGCTTAAGTGAACTGGATAGATAAAAGAGGTTATTTATTTTTATGCAATTAATTTGTGGTGATAAAAGGAGAATCAAATCATAAAGCTTTACTCTTAAAATATTTTGTAAATGCCTTTGATTTTTTCTTAATTGATTGCTTCCATAAAATTTAATCATTAATTCAAAAAAACATTCTCATGAAAAAATTATTGGCTATTGCTTTAGTATTAAGTGTACTAAGTTGTAATTCAAAAAAGGAAACAGAGGTTGATGAATCAAGCCAGAACCAGCCTGGCATTCAAAATGTAAATGGTAACATGCCGGATACGGCCAATTCAATTAATCTTGATAATAATAAAACGGATTCCGCAACAGTGAAAAAGGATTCAATTAATTAAGAAGCTTTCTTATAAATCATCCTGCAAATATTGAACGATATTTTATTCTAAAATTCAGAACAAAATGAATATATCGTTGTAATAAATATTTATTATAACAAAAAAAATTTCCTTATTGAACTTTTAATGACAACCTTTTGTTAATTTACGCCCACATTTTTTAATCAAACGACTGCTATGTATAAAAATCTAATCATCCGGCTATCGCTGGGCTTAACTTTTCTTCTTCTTTTTAATGTAGGCTTTTCACAAAAATCATTTACCGGAAAAGTTACTGATTCAAAAACAGGTCAGCCTGTAGTGGGCAGCACTGTTACAGTAAAGGGTACTACAGTTGGAACCCAGACCGACAATGAAGGGAATTTCACAATCATGGTTCCTGACAACAAAACCCGTGTAACTGTTTCATCTGTTGGTTATGAGCCGCAGGATGTAACTATAACTGGTCAGACAAATTTATCTGTTAGTTTGAAATCAACGCTTTCTACCTTGAATGAAGTGGTAGTTACAGGGTATAGTGCTCAACGCAAAAAAGACATTACCGGTTCGGTATCCGTTGTTAGCGCAAAAGAATTAATCGCTAACCCTGGTTCTAATGTCGAAAGTTTATTGCAGGGTAAAGCAGCAGGTGTTACTGTAGGAACGTCTGGTGTACCGGGTGCAGGAGCTTCTATCCGTATCAGAGGTTTTACAACATTTAAC
>JANLXV010000304.1:0-3616 GCA_031365305.1 Chitinophagaceae bacterium | reverse complement strand
ATGGTTGAATATTATCGTGGCTATAACTCATGCCTTTCGTATTTGCTCTTTGCTTTCCAATTTAAAATAAAAACCCGGATTGCATTACTTACTTTTTTTGCCACCAACCTGCCTGTTGCTTTAACTGCAATGCTTTGAAAGAGAAGCTAATTATTTTTACTTTTTTCTATAACAAGTGAAAGATGTGTTCCTGCTTGCATACCGTGAATGCAATGATTGACTTTCGTGAATAAAGATAAACCAACTGTTTAAACAACAAACCTGGCGCAGGTCTCTGACCTGTGCCTCGGTGTTATTGTCTATAAATGTAGTTAGACTTCGGTGTCAGGTAAGTGTTTCAAAAATGGTGTATTCAGTACAGGCCATGGTGTTGAACCTTTCTGAAGCAGCCATTCCCAAAGCATTCTATTTAATTTCAAGCAAGGCTTTAGCGCTTGCATTTTTACCTATAAAGGTGGCAAGATCTCCGACGGTATTTAAACTGTTGTAATTGTTGGCAACCGTGGTAAAGGGAATCTGGTAATGCTCTGCCAGCAAAACCTGCAAAGCAGATTTCATGACATCATTTTGTACAAAGGTGTTCAGTTTGGTGTCTTCTGTAATGTTATCCATAAAACCCTGGTCTGCTGATAAGCCTGTAAACGATTTACTGCCTATCACAGTTTTTAATACCGATTTAATAAGCTTTGATAACAGGATGAGGCCTACAACTGTTGCCACTGTTTTAACTACGGTGCCACCTATTGTGCCTTTGCCTGCCTTTCTGCCGGAGCTGCAACCCATAAAGGTGGCGCTGCTTAATGAAAGCAGCATGATGAGTGTATAAAATCTTTTCATGTCAATACATTTTTATGAATGAGAATTGTTGTTTACTAAATCTGAGAATGAATAAGGAAGCATTCGTTTAATGCGTTTCAGTCTTTAGCATCACATTCACATTTTAGGGGTTGCAGGTTGTCTTCATCAGATGTAGTGGTTAATGTTAACAGATAAAAAACCGGCTATATAAAAGTATAGTCACCAGTGGTGTCGTGTTAGTGCGCAGGGTATCTAAAGAAACATGCCGGAAATTAAGCACTGAGGCTTTTATAATTATTAATCTCATCTACAAGTTTCTCAAGCGGCAACCCTTTAATCCTGTTGTAACTTAATTTAAATAGCCAGGTAGCATGTTGCACATCTTTCGCAGATTCAATGGGGCTTGTTACCCAGTCACTGCCATACGGGAATTTCTTGCCAAGCTTATTTTTAATAAGCAGGGAGGCTAATGCTGTGCCGATTGCCAGGTGTACTTCTCCGTCTAAATGAATATGCCCTAATTCATCCTTGCCGATATAAAAGTCCGCTCCATCCGGTGCAGACCTGTTATACAGGTTCCAGTGTGTTGCCGCAGTAATATCCTGCCAGCTTTGAATTTCTTTTGACACCTGTTGTGGAAATTCGCTCAATTCGGGTGGAGGCATGACAGGTCCTTTTTCTTCTAATGTCATAACTAATGTTTTAGCTAATTATCAAACACTTTAACAGGAGGAATGTTCTCAGTAAGTTGGTATTGATTAATGAGCGAACCATTTATACATTAAGTCATAGCCATTGGTTTTTTTAATGAGTGGTAACCAATTGTGGCAAGTGAAAGTGATAAAGCATGTCCCCTCATCATAATAGCAGCGCTTGTTCAGTAGCTGCGCAACGACACTTGAGGAGACATTGCTAAGAATTAGGAAAAACAGTAAAAAAGAAATGAAAAGTTATGGTACTACAGGAGCCGGACAATTTTCCGAAGAAACCAGATCCTATTAGCAGACAGGTTTTCATCCGGACGTTAATTGTAGATACTACGCCAGTAGTCCTACTTTAGTTTTTAGATGTTCTCTAACATAGAAACAATACCTGACTTACCGAAACTGCATGTGTGCAAAGTGATGCGTAGAGACACGTACCATTCTGTATTAATACAAACAAATTAAAAAGAGCGCACAGGCCTTACACCCAGAACGCTGGATTTATCCCGGGCGACAGGCGCACCTGCTGTTGAATCGAAAGATTGTGCCCAAGCAATATTGACATCTGATTGTGAAGAACTCCACCGCTCTACGGTGTTAAAGCCAATGGCTTTACGGTGAGCATATAATAAGGCAAGCTCATCTTTCGATGGCAAATACCAGTCGCTAAAGCCATTGTGATGAAGTGTATCGCAAAACTTTGCAGCTTTGGTAGTATTGCTACACGTTTGAAGAATCAGTCTTGTATTTTCCTGGCCGCTTCCTATTTCTGTTTTGGTACCCGGAACGTCAATACCCGTACAACCCCATTCAGAGGCAAAGTTTAACCCTTGTTGTGCGGCAACAATGCCATGCTTGCCCGTGGGATCCAGCCAAACAATTATCCCACCGCCAAAATTCGCTTCAAGTGCAATTGGCTTAATATTAAATGTAACAGCCTCGCCATAATATATTGTACCATCAGTAGTAATTACATAGGGCTTGGCATAGTAAGTTGTGCCAGGTTCAAGATTATTGATCTGTAGTACATAAACGCCTGTTTTCAAACTATCAGATTTCTTTTTAAGATCGCTGACTGTCGGATTTTGAGCAGTAGACAACACAAAACCCTGCTCCTGAACCTGCAGCGATCCTGTTAAGGTTACCTGGCTTGACGCAAGCGCCTTTGAGGTTGTTACATTAGAAACGGAGGTATTAGAAAAAGTAATACCAGCAGCATTCCCAACCTTGGAAGAATCTTTAGAGCAACTGATTATGGCAACCATAATAAATAATGTTGCAAGAACTGTTTTTAAATTCATGAGGTACGTATAAAAGAGGTAAATTAAAATTTAGGCATAGCTACATTTTCAATAACTACGCCAAGTCATACGGCGATCCTCCAAATAAATGTTAACGAAATCATAGTAATTATCACGCTACGGTATAACAGTGCTCGTTGGACAGGTACGCAACGTCTGCAAGTGACGTTCCTCCTTTTTTCAACAACGTCTCCGCAGGGAACTTGCGCTCTTATGATGTTTGTTATTTTGTTTTCGCTTTGCTTCTATGTTATTGCCAAGCCTAAGCAGCAAATTCTTTTCTTGTTTTACTTTCAGCCGCTTTATTATGTCGTAATCTATAAAGCGTTTGCCATTTCCTATAATGGTATTAATACTTTGCCCTGCTGATGTAAAGCATTATTAATGCCTGTACATGATTGGGCATTATCACAAAGCCATTTATTCTGTGAACTTTTGATTTTAAATGATCAAACCAATTGTATATTAAATCATAGCCATTGGTTTTTTCAATGAGTGGTAACCAATTGTGGCAAGTGAAAGTGATAAAGCATGTCCCCTCATCATAAGGGATAGTTTGCAGCACAGGCATCTTTAAAAATAATAAAAACTAATGCTGTATAGCAGTACTCATTTGGTAGCAGCGCAACGTCCCTAAGGGAGACGTTGGTGGGAATTACAACTTAATTGAAGTTATGAAATTTTCAACGTGCAGTCCGTGCATGCCTTTCCCGTTTGTGTAATGCGGGTTCACCCGGACGCCGCTTTCCATCTACCATACCTTAGCTAAAAACTCTTTTACAGTTGTCCAATGCATTTCGGGGTAGCGATTAT
>JANLXV010000275.1:0-8494 GCA_031365305.1 Chitinophagaceae bacterium | reverse complement strand
TTTGTTATCCGGCACAATTATCTTAAATCACAAAAAGCAAGTAATATATGTTTCAGCCCAGGCAATCTTTTTTCATGCTCATCTTTTTATTTATGGCATGTAGCACTGTTTTTGGAAAGGTGACTTTGCCAAAAATATTTTCAGGCAATATGGTTATCCAAAGAGATCAACCCATAAATGTTTGGGGCTGGGCAGAAAAAAATGAAAAGGTCGCAGTATTGTTTAATGGTAAAACACTTAAAACAAAAGCTGCCAATGATGGTAGCTGGATGGTTGCTTTTCCGCCCTTAGCTTCCGGAGGTTTATTAAGCCTTACAGTGAAAGGTGTAAATGAAATTGTTTTTGATAATATCCTCATCGGCGATGTTTGGATCTGCAGCGGCCAGTCTAATATGGAATGGATACTGTCCAATACAAAAAATGCCAAACAGGAAATTGCATCAGCCAATCACCCGCAGATACGCCTTTTCACTGTGGAAAAACAAACGGCTTTTAAGCCATTAAAAGATATTAAAGGCGGTGCATGGAAAGTGTGCGATAGCTTGTCAGTAGCTGATTTTTCAGCCGTGGCTTATTTTTTTGGCAGAAAATTGAATGATGAATTGAATGTGCCTATAGGCCTGATCAATACATCCTGGGGAGGCACAAATATCCAGACGTGGATGAGCTGGGATGTGATGGGGAAAAAGCCGGCCTATCAAAATATTGATTTTGCTAAACTTGAAAAAAATGCTGTAGAAATTGAAAAAAAGCAGGAAGCATTTAAAAATGCTTTTATAAACGATAAGGGTACAATTGGTAAATGGTTTGCATCAACTGGCAATGCAGATTGGAAACCAATCATTCAACCCAAAATATGGGAATCAACTGAAATTGGAAATAATGATGGCATTGTTTGGTTTAAGAAAACACTTGAGCTTACTGGAGACGATATTAAACAACCGGCAGTTTTAAGCCTTGGGCCAATAGATGATGTAGATTCTACTTACATTAATGGAAAATTTATTGGTACAACAAACAGCTATAACAAAGAGAGACTTTACAACTTAGCGCCGGGCGATGTTAAAGAAGGTGAAAATTATATTGTAATTAAAGTTATTGACTATGGTGGCGGAGGTGGACTTTATGGCAAACCCGAACAACTTTATTTACAGGCAGGCTCTAAAAAAATATCTCTCGATGGCGAATGGTCTTACAGGCCCTCGGTGCTTTCAGCGGATTACGGCATACAGGAAAGCGGGCCAAATGCTTTTCCATCTCAATTGTTTAATGCCATGATTAGTCCCCTCGTTAAAAATAATATTAAAGGCGCTATCTGGTACCAGGGAGAGGCCAACACAAGCGAGGCGGGCAGGTATGCTGTTTTATTTCCAGAGATGATTAATGACTGGAGAAACAAATGGGGCTATGAATTTCCGTTCTTCTGGGTGCAGTTGGCAAACTTTATGGCCCCGGATTTCTTACCTAATCAAAGTGACTGGGCAGAGTTGAGAGAAGCTCAAAATAAAACATTATCAGTACCTAAAACGGGGCAGGCCGTAATTATTGATGTTGGCGAAGCCGAAGATATTCACCCAAAAAATAAACAGGATGTAGGATACAGGCTGGCGCTTGCGGCTTTAAAAACGGCCTACGATAAGCCATTGGTCTATTCCGGACCCGTTTATAAAACTATGAGTAAAGACGCCAATAAAATTATTTTACAGTTTAGCGAAACCGGATCAGGCCTTTTAGCAAAAGATAAGTATGGTTATTTAAAAGGATTTTCCATTGCAGGCAACGACAAAAAATTTTACTGGGCACAGGCAAAAATTGATGGCGATAAGATAATAGTTTGGAAGGACGGGTTAAACAATCCTGAAGCTGTGCGGTATGCCTGGGGCAACAACCCCGATGACGCTAATTTATATAACGTTGAAGGTTTGCCGGCATCACCTTTTAGAACCGACGATTGGCCGGGCATTACGCAAAAAGATTAGCCAGGCGTTTTATATATTCTGTATTTTTTATGTAATGTTCCAGTATTTTTAACAACATTATCTGGATAACATTTTAGGAAAGCAGCGAATAATTGTAGAATTTTGCCTATATAAAATCATCTTCGAGCCAGTAACTCAAGTGACTTACCACCCCCAATATGAGTATCCATAGGCCTGTTACCAAAATTTCTGCAAGTTTCGCCAACTTGTCTGACGCTAAACTTTTTTATAAAGCCAACCACATTTGCGAATCAATCTCTGCAAGCGATTATTATAAATCTCCACGACCGGGAGTAAAATATTTACAGGAAGCACTTACAAGATTTGAGCTCTCTCTAAAAGTGGCGCATATTAAAACGCGGATTAATGTTTTTAATAAAAATGAAGCCCGGAAAGATTTAATTGGCTTACTAAAAGAACTTGGGCATTATGTAAATTATACTGCAAAAGGCAACCTTGAAATGCTTGCCAGTTCAGGGTTTGACATCAGTAAAGATGATGAGGAACATGATAGCAAATCTATGCCTTCGTTACAGCCATCTGCCAATACACAAACATCAAACCTGCAGGAAAAAGGTGCGGCTGTATTTGGCATGTCGGTTTTAGCAGGCCTTGCCTTATTTCCATGATCTCTTATTGTAATAGTTTTAAATTATTTTAAACCATTCTTTATTGAATGGTTTTTTATTTACGGTAACCAATAGGTATGAATATTGAGCTTCTGCACTTTATTTGCTAAGCATTTATTTTTAATCACAATATGAAAGAGATCATTGCAAAACTCCATGAGTATTATAAAGCATTTTTAGATGCTGTGCCACGAATAGGCCTGGCCATCCTGATTGTTATCGTTGGAATGATTATCGCTTCCTGGCTTACGGGGTTGTTTAAAAAGCGCATCACACGGCATTCCCATGATGCGCTCATGGGCGATTTTCTATCCAAAGCAGTTAAGCTCATTCTTATCATTTGCATTTTATTGCTGGCGTTGCACGCAGCAGGTTTAAGTGGCATTGCAGGTGCTATTATGGCAACCGCAGGCGCTTCTGCTGTAGTGCTTGGCTTTGCCTTTAAAGACATTGCTGAAAATTTTCTTGCCGGGATTATTCTTGCTTTCAACAGGCCGTTTCATGTAGATGATACCGTGCAGATTGAAAATATTTTTGGCAAGGTAAAATCTATGGAATTCAGGTATACTAAGATCACCACTTTTGATGGCAGGAGTGTTTACATACCTAATGCTGATGTATTAACAAAGCCTGTGATCAATTTTACAGAAGATGGCTTTTACCGCTATGAGTTTATCATACCTGTTGCCATTTCAAATAATATTGAAACAGCCAAGCAAATTATTATGCAATGTATTGATGAAGATGATAAAGTTGTGAAGGACGGTCTTCATTCAAATTTTGTAGTTGAAGATGAATTGTCTGGGGGGCTTATTAACTTGAAAGTATTATTTTGGGTAACGACTGATGACTTTAAAAAAGGCACTTTGCAGATAAGAGGAAAATTGATGCAGAAAGTAAAAAAGGCACTTGAGGCAGAAGGAATAGGTCTTCCGCCGGTTGTTACAGAATTCAAATTGCATCCTGGTACGCCTGCACACCCTGGCATAGCTACGCAACCGGCCACGCCTGGTGCCAACAACCAATAAGCCTTTCATTGCTATTGTATTTTTAAATTATAGGGCGAGCTTTAAACAACTTATTTAAAGGAATGCTTATCTTTTGCAAAAATGATATATGAAATATTCGCTCTTATTATTTCTTGCCCAATTTTTTTTAAGCCTTAGTGTACTAACTCAAACATTGCCTGCAAAGCCGCAGGCCTCTGCAGTTACAACCTATTCATCGCAACGCCTTGCTAATATTGATAAGGCTATGGGCGATTGGGTGCAAAAGGGCTGGATGAATGGCGGCGTTGGTTTACTTATGCAAAATGGGAAAATAATTTATTATAAGGCGGCAGGCTATAATGCTTCTAAAAACGCACCACTGCATAAAGATGATCTTTTCAGAATTGCTTCTCAAACCAAAGCTATCACCAGTGTTGCCATAATGATGTTGTTTGATGAAGGCAAATTATTATTATCCGACCCTGTCTCAAATTATATCCCCTCATTTAAAAGCCAGTCTGTTTTAAAAGCATTTAACGAGGCGGATAGTACTTATACAACCGAACCCGCCAAAAGAGAAGTGACTATACAAGATTTGCTCACTCACACATCAGGTATAGGCTATGCCCAGATCGGGTCAAAAGAAGCAAATGCCATTTATGCAAAAAATAATGTAACTGCCGGGCTGGGTGTGCATGACCAAACATTGCTGGCAGCTATGACAAAACTTGGCAAATTACCGCTCATGCATCAACCCGGTGAAAAATGGACTTACGGCCTTAATGTTGATGTGCTTGGTTGCCTCGTTGAAATTATTTCAGGTCAATCGCTCAGCGATTTTTTTATGTCAAAAATATTTAAGCCTCTTGGCATGAATGATACCTATTTTAACGTGCCCAAAGAAAAAGCTTCCCGCCTTGTAACGCTTTATATGCAGGACTCTACAGGCAAGATTAACCCTGCAGATTCTTTTTCCTGGAACGGTCCGGTATTGATCAATTATCCGCTTACAAACCATTCATATTTTTCAGGCGGCGCTGGCCTAACATCCACCATTTACGATTATGCCTTATTTCTCCAGATGATGTTAAATGGCGGCGAATTAAATGGACACCGCCTTCTTGGTCGCAACACTGTTCGCATGATGACGATGAACCAGATTGGGGATTTAAATCTTGGTGATGATAAATTCGGGTTAGGCTTTGCAATCGTTACCGAGAAGGGTAGCGGAGCAGTACCGGCGCAGGTTGGCACCTTTAGCTGGGGTGGCGCTTTCTCAACATCTTATTGGGTAGACCCGAAAGAAAAACTGGTTCTTCTTTTTTACCGGCAAATGTTAGGTTCTACACATAACGACGTTGTGGAAAAATTCAGAGCATTAGCTTATGCAGCACTAAACTAACAACAGCATTATTTTTAGGTATTAAACATTGTATTAATAATGTTTCAGCCTTTTGTTCTTTTTAAACCGGAATTTATTGACCGCCTTCTTAATTTGAAAAGAATATACGCGGTAACACAGCATTATGATTTCAGGAGCTATGATGTGAATGCCGATATAAAAACCAACATCCTTTTATCAGATTATGATGATCTTGGTGCAGCAAAAAATCATTTGAGAATATTATCAGCAGATCAGTTTGCGGCTGTTATTCACCTTGCAAAAGACTCACATGCTGCAAAGCTTCATCAAATGTTGAAGCCTTCGTCTGACTATCGGGTGTATTGGTCATCGTTGTACAACAAGCAGGAATTAAAAAGAAAAATAGACAGCGATTATGCTTTGGCTATTGACTTTTATTTAAAACGTTTTAAAGAATGGAAAGATAACTCTACGGAAAAATATTATAAAGATTTGCAATTGATGAACGGAGAATTATATATCACCGTAAAATCTAAAACACAAACGATAGATATTAAATTTAGAGACATCGTTGAATTAATGAGCTGATGCGGCTACGCAATTTTTAAAGACTGGCCGTTCTAAAATGTATGATAAAAACATAACCATTATAAGTCCCTTTATCAATGGCTTTTCTTTCTCTTAAAAATGTTACGGTAAAACTTTTTGAAAGTATTATTTTAAATAATATCAGCTTAAGTATTAGTGTAGGTGAACAACTTGCAATTGTTGGCAACAGCGGAAGTGGTAAAACGATTTTAGCTCAAACCATAGCTGGTCAACATTATTATTCGGGAGAAATACAGGTTAACCTTGATTATATTGATGGCATAAAAAGCCCGGTTATTTTGGTTGATCAGCAACACCGGTTTAAAAATTTATCGGGAATGAGCAACCAGTTTTATTACCAGCAGCGTTTCAATTCATTTGATGCTTCGGATGCAAAAACGGTATCGGATGAACTGGAGGCTAAAGGCTATAATCCAACGCTGCAAAAGTCGTTGATTGACTTATTGAATCTTCAACAGTTATTAGAAGAGCCTTTAATTCAATTATCAAATGGCGAAAATAAAAGACTGCAATTGGCCAAGGCATTGTTACATAAACCGGGCTTACTTATTTTAGATAATCCCTTTATTGGTCTTGATGCAGATGGCAGAAAAGTTTTACATACCATAATCAATACACTAATAAATAGCGGTCAGCAATTAATACTCATTACAACGCCTGAAGATATTCCAGCCGGCATCACACACATAGCCGTTTTAGAAAATGGAAAGCTCAAAACAACATCAGCAAAAAATGAATTTAAGGAGGATGCCAAAACAACTAAGCATAACTTCAATAGCGAAGTGCTTAAAACAGTTACTACCCATCAGTCTTATGATTTTTCTGTAGCAATACAAATGATTAATGCATCAGTGACGTATAACAATAAGGTAATATTGAAAGATGTAAACTGGCTGGTGAAAAGAGGTGAAAGATGGAATGTGTCCGGCAACAACGGCGCAGGAAAATCTACCTTGCTCAGCCTGATAACAGCGGATAATCCGCAAGCCTATGCCAATGAAATGTACTTGTTTGATAAAAGAAGAGGTTCAGGAGAAAGTATATGGGATATAAAGAAGCTGATTGGTTTTGTATCACCGGAAATGCATTTGTATTTTGAATGTGCTGCCACAGTTTTTGAAACCATAGCCTCAGGCCTGTTTGATACCATTGGCCTCCTTAGAAAAATAAATGAAACACATGAACATTCTGTTGAACAATGGCTGAATATGCTTTCACTCCAAACTGTAAAACATAAAAACTTAAACCGGTTATCACTGGGTGAACAACGGTTAGTGCTACTGGCAAGGGCGCTGATAAAAAATCCGCCATTATTAATTTTAGATGAGCCTTGCCAGGGTTTAGATGACCACCAGGTAGAACAATTTAAACACATTATTAATAAGATTTGCCTGCACTTTAATACCACATTGGTTTATGTAAGCCATTATAAAAATCATTTGCCATCTTGTATTACGCATGAGCTTCGCCTGCACAAAGGCTTGCAGTTTTAAAATTTGATATAGTTCGTTAAACCTATTTTACAATACATTTAAATAAAATTTCGTAAAATCATAAATAAGCCAGGTTATGCAAAAATCTTTTGTTTCATTATATAGTATTATCTGTTTTACAATCTTCCTTAGCTTTATACAAGCATCATGTAATAATGCCGAAACAACCAGCACGGCTACCTCAAAAGATTCAATAATGCCTAAGCAAATTGCAGAAAAAAAATATGGTTCAGTAAACAACCAGGATGTTGTGGAGTACACGCTTTCAAACGACTCAGGTTTTAGTATGCGTGTAATAAACTATGGCGCAACCATCACGGCTATCAATGCGAAAGACAAGCAGGGAAACGTAGCCAACGTTGTGTTACATTACGAAAACTTAGAGGGTTACCTGCAAAAAAATAATCCCTATTTTGGTACTGTAGTAGGCCGTTTTGCTAACCGTATCGGTAAAGCAAAATTTACTTTAAATGGAAAACAATATTCACTTGCGGCGAATAACTTCGGTAATGCGCTGCATGGCGGTTTGAAAGGTTTCGATAAGCAGGTATGGAAGGCTGTAAAGCTTGGTGACAGCAGCATCCGCTTTGATTATAATAGTCCAGACGGTGAAGAGGGTTACCCTGGTAATTTTTCTGCAGAGGTTACCTATACCATTACTGACGCTAACGAAATAAAAATAGACTATTCTGCGACCACAGATAAACCTACACCGGTAAATCTTACCAACCATTCCTATTTCAATTTATCAGGCGGTAAAGATTCTACCATTCTTGCTCATGATATTATGATACAGGCAGATAGTATTACCGAGGTTGATAAAGACCTGATACCAACCGGTAAAATCATTTCTATTACTGGCGGACCCATGGATTTTACCAATGAAAAAAATATCGGCAAAGACATTGCTAAAGTTGCTGGCGGCTACGATCATAACTGGGTGTTGAATGACAGGTCGAATGATCTTAAAAAGGCCGCGGAGTTATATCATCCATCAAGCGGCAGGGTGATGGAAGTATTTACCACGCAACCCGGCCTTCAATTTTATACCGGTAATTTTTTGGATGGATCATTGACCAATACAGGCGATCATAAAAAGTATATCAAACATGCGGGTCTTTGTCTAGAAACGCAGCATTTTCCTGACTCTCCAAACCAGCCTGGTTTTCCAAATACTATTCTTCAGCCGGGGGAAACATTTCATTCTACCACGGTGTATAAGTTTACAACGCGGTGAATCTTATTATTAATAACGGATCGCAAATACCTGAACCGCCTGCATTCGTCCTTGCAAGGCACGAAGCAATCCTATCTTATCCTATAAAATTATTTGATAGATTTCACGCAGTTACTTTCCCTGACATACTATGAGATTGCTTCTCCGCCGCCAAGGGTGTTAAATTTAGCAGAGTATTAATGGGGCGGATCGCAA
>JANLXV010000273.1:0-6205 GCA_031365305.1 Chitinophagaceae bacterium | reverse complement strand
GCTGGCATTAGCGAGCTGCATAACCGTGGGGAAGTTGCTGATAAATCTTTGATAGTAGCCAATCCCCTGTTTTACCTGGGTTTGCTGTAATATTATTTCACTTATCCATATTTTATATGGGTCTTTTTCATGCTTCCAGGGCATTTGCCTTTTATTATGTAAGGCATTCCACAATAACAGTTGCCTGGTAAAAAACCTGGTGTTCACAAAATTCTTTTTAATCATGAACTATTTGTAACTTATTGCTAATGAGTACCGGTTTAAAATAAAGTGTTGTACTTTCGTACGGGGCCTTTTTAAGCTACTCGTGAAAAATGATATTTTAACCAATATTAAAATTTGTTATGAGAAAAGCAGACTTGATCAACCAAATTTCAGAAAAAACAGGTATTCCGAAAGTGGATGTATTGATGACCCTGGAAACCATGTTTAAAGAAGTAAAAGCTTCATTAGGTAAAGGTGAGAATATATACATAAGGGGCTTCGGAAGTTTTATAACGAAAAAAAGGGCGGCAAAAATCGGCAGAAATATTAAGAAAAATGTTGCGGTAGAAATTCCTGAGCATTACATCCCCGCTTTTAAGCCTGCCAAAGAATTTATCCAGGAGATTAAAAGCAAGGCGGAAGCCGGACAAAAATTTTCGTCTGAAACTGAAGATGACAACACGGAAGAAGGTGAATAGTTGTAATTATCTAATACCTTTGCGGGCTTAATTACAGTTCCTGCTAATTTATCTTTCACTTTGAAAAAAATTATTTTACCCTCGGTCGCAGGGTTAATTCTACTATTGGTTTTAATTGTTTTTGGCAAAACAGCAAAAGAAAAATTGCCGGGTGCAACATTAAAAACAGGGGCCCCAGCCTTCGCAATAGCAGACCATTTAAACATTCAAAAGAATAAATTTTCTCCTGCCCAGGCGTTGGCAGTTTCTAAACTTGAAAACGCCATAGCAAGGGGCGACGTTAAAGCACAACAAATTATTTCGTATAACCGTCTCGCCAGCTTTTGGAAAGATTCTGCAAAATCATTTGCAGGCTATGCTTATTATACAGCAGAAGCTTCTAAGTTGGTTAATTCGGAAAAAACCCTCACCTTTGCTGCCCGTTTATTTTTAGCAAGGTTAAAGCATGAGAGCGACGAGCGCCTTAAAATTTGGGAGTCAGAAACTGCTGTTGATCTTTTTGAAAGGGCGCTGCAGCTAAATCCCGCTAACGATTCTTTAAAAGTTGATTTAGGCAGTTGTTATATTTACGGCAAAGGAATGATTGGCGATGCCACCGAAACCATGAAAGGCATTCAAAAGTTGCTTGAAGTGGTGAGAAAAGATTCCGGTAACATGGAAGCGCAAATGGTGCTGGGGGTTGGCGGCATTATTTCACGGCAGTTTGATAAAGGCATTGAGCGTTTGAATAAAGTGATAAAAGCTGAACCGGGAAATCTTGAAGCCGTATCGTGGCTGGGAGATGGCTACGCAGCAAAAGGTGACAATGTGAATGCCGTAAAATGGTACGAGTACAGTAAGCAGTTAGTTGATGATCCTGCCTACACTAAAGAAGTTAACGAACGAATACAAGCTTTAAAATCCGCAGTTCATTAATTATTGCGGTTTTAAGGTTAGAGTTAAAATATTGATTATTAAAAATTATTAAATTATGCCTTGCGGTAAAAAGAGAAAACGTCATAAGATTGCTACTCATAAACGTAAAAAACGTTTGAGAAAGAATCGTCATAAGAAGAAGTAATTCCTTTTTACTCCCTATGCCTCCCGGGCTGGGCGGCATTTGCATTTGTTATTATCCTTCAGTGGCAGGTTAGATTAAATTCAATTTTAGTGAATAAGGAATTAATTATAAATGCTGCCCCTCAGGCAGTTGAAATAGCGCTTTTAGAAGACAAAAGGCTTGTGGAACTCCACAATGAGCAGGCTGGTGCCAGCTTTGCTGTCGGCGACCTGTATCTTGGTAAAGTAAAAAAATTAATTCCAGGTCTTAACGCTGCCTTTGTTGATGTGGGTTTTGAAAAAGATGCTTTTTTACATTACACTGATCTTAGCCCTTATGTTCGCTCAATCCTCAAGTTTACAAATATGGCCATGGCCGAAAAGGGCGAGCAATCTTTCAATTTCTCTAAGTTTATAGTAGAACCGGAAATTGTAAAAACAGGAAAGATTGCTGAAGTGTTAAGCGGCAAGCCCAATATTCTTGTGCAGATTTTAAAGGAGCCGATAGCGGCAAAAGGTCCACGGCTTAGTTGCGAATTGTCTCTTCCTGGCCGTTTTGTTGTGCTGACACCGTTCAATGATATTATCGCCGTTTCCCGTAAAATTCATTCATCCGAGGAAAGAAAAAGATTACAGAAAATTATTGAAGCCATTAAGCCGAAAAATTTTGGAGTGATTGTAAGAACTGCTGCCGAAGGCAAACACACTACGGAATTGCATGATGATCTTTTAACACTTATTGAAACATGGAATACCATGCAAAAGAATTTGAAAGGCGCCACATCGCCTACAAAAATTTTAAGTGAAGAAGGTAAAACAAACAGCATTCTCAGAGATTTACTTAACGAAGATTTTAATAAGATTGTGGTAAACGATAAGAGCATCTACAACGATACTAAAACCTATATTCAACGCATAGCTCCTGACAAAGCAGATATTTTGTCTTTTCATAATAACGGCGCACCAATTTTTGATAGCTATGGCATTACCAAACAGGTGAAGGCAGCTTTTGGAAAAACAGTTAACCTGCCCAGCGGCGCTTATTTAATTATTGAACACACAGAGGCACTTCACGTAATTGATGTAAACAGCGGTTATAAAAGTGTAAGCAATAACCAGGAACAAAATGCGCTGGAAACCAACCTGGAGGCCGCTTCTGAAATAGCAAGGCAATTACGGTTAAGAGACATTGGCGGAATTATAGTTGTAGACTATATTGATATGAAGCTGATGGAGAATAAAAAAAGGCTCGCAGAATACATGGATAGCTGTATGGCCGTAGACAGGGCCAAACATGCGGTTTTACCAATTAGTAAATTTGGCTTAATGCAAATTACCAGGCAGCGTATGAAGCCTGAAATGAAGATTAACACTTTAGAGGTTTGCCCAAGCTGCGCCGGAACAGGAAAAATTTCGTCCACTTTGATATTGGAAGATGAGATTGAAAAAAATCTGAATTACCTGATCATGCAAAAGCATACCGGGTTAACTATTGAAGTTCATCCTATAGTGCACGCCTATCTTACAAAAGGCTTTCCATCAATTCGCTTTAAATGGCGCTGGAAATTCAAACAAAAAATTTCAGTTAAAGCCAACAGCAACTACCACCTTACAGAGTTTCACTTTTACGATAAGCGTGATGAGGAAATAAAGTTATAGTCATTGGTCAATAGGTCATTGAGTCAAGAGTCATCAAGGTCGTAGTATCATTGAACAAAGCGCTTGCTTTCTCAAAAAATAATTATCCCGGTATTCTTAATATGTTATGAATTGCCATTAATTTAATATTGACAAATGACTTGTTGACTATTGACTTTTTAGCTTTAGTCCCTGCTTCTTCCTTGGTAAATTAATATGTATTGAACCAACATAGCAATTGACGCCAATGCTGCAACAACATAAGTAAGCGCTGCCCATTTTAATGCATCTTTGGCCTGAGCATGTTCAGTTGTAGTTGTAAGATGTGCCTGGTCCAGCCATTGCAAAGCCCTTGCAGATGCGTCGAATTCAACAGGTAAAGTAATTACAGAAAAAAGTGTTGAGGCGGCAAATAAAATAATACCGATTAATAATACGGTTTGGTTGCCACCGCCCACAGTAAATAAACCAAGCCCTATTAATATTACCCATTGCGCAAGATTGCTGCTGATAGATACTAAGGGCACTAACCTTGAGCGTAGCATTAACATAGAGTAAGCAGTGGCATGCTGCAAAGCATGGCCACACTCATGCGCAGCAACAGCCGCTGCGGAAACAGAGCGCCCTTCGTAAACATCAGGGCTTAAATTAACCGTCTTTTTTGTAGGATCGTAATGGTCACTTAAAAAACCATCGGCTGAGGTGACAGTTACGTCATAAATATTATTATCACGCAACATCTTTTCAGCAAACTCTTTACCACTCAGGCCGCTACTGGTTGGTACCTGGCCATACGTTTTAAATTTACTTTTCAGCCTCCACTGCACAACCATACCAATTATCATGAAGAAAACTGATATAAAAATCATTCCCATTGTCATTTGTCTAAAAATTTAGGACTGTAAAATTACATTACAATTTCAGTATGTAGATTTTCTACTGCTTAATAATTTATTAAATAAAAAAGGGGAAAGATTGCGCTTTCCCCTAATTTTTAGAATGTGGTTTTTTTACCTGGCAGACACAAACCTTGCTATCAGATTTGTTCCATCTACTACAGCCTGAATAGTATAGATACCTTTAGACAAAGTGCGTAAGTTTTGCACCGGAATAAGATTAGTACCCTTTACCAGTTGCTGCTGTGTTTTATAAACAAGCACTCCTGCACTGTTGAACACTGAAATAAATGCTTTTGTATTTACATCAGAAACAATGGACACCTGCATGCTTGTCACCACAGGATTTGGATATACCGCTATGGCTTTTTTAAGTTGAACAGAAGTCTTGATGATGGCTACATTGCTGTAGGTATATGTACCATCTTTGTCAATCATTTTAAGGCGGTAGTAAATAACATTCGCTGCCACTTTCCTGATATCGTCCTCTATCGCATAATCATGTTTTGCTAAACCTTCAAGCGGCTTAAGGGCTGCTATAGCCATGAAATCCCGTCCGGTGATACTTCTTTCCACCTCGTAGCCTGCAAAGTTTATTTCATTTTCTGCTGACCATTTTATGAAGGCTGTCTCATTTCTTTCTTCAACATTAAAGTTGACAAGTGTTACAGGCAGCACCATTAAATAAATCTCTCTCCAGTCCCTGTCGCCACCCGGCACATTTGCATCCGGGTAAGAAGAAGGTGTAGTACCATTTGTAGGGTTGATGTTATTATCGTCATTATCGTATTCATCTAACAAACCATCACCATCTGTGTCGGTTGTACCTGCGTAAGCAATTTCGCTGCCATCAATAATGCCATTGCTGTTAGTATCCCAGCCTTCTAATCTGTCTGTTCTTGTATCATCATCACTATCGGTATCAATATAATCGGGGGTAGTATCAGCGTCGTCGCTGTCATCCACCGGTACAATACCGTTATTGGCTGAGCCAGCAAAAGCAGCATCGTTGTTATCATAATTATCATCAATGCCGTCACTGTCCGCATCAGTGCCTGCCGGGGCAAGATAGCCTGCAGTAGATTGCCCTTCGATGTTATCAGGAATGCCATCATTATCAGAATCAATATCCAAATAATCGGCTTTGCCGTTAGCATCAGTGTTTGTTAAAGAAAGCGAAGCAAGCGCATCAATCGTATCGCTCCAGCCATCAGTACCCAAAGTTCCATCAGCAATGCCATCATTATTGGTATCTGTTATACCTGCTTCACGAACATCTAAAATACCATCGCCATCGGCATCCAGATCATAAGCATCCGGTAAACCGCTGCCATCGGCATTAGCTCTCGGGTAGCTGCCCGGCTGACCGTCGCTGTTGGTGTCTGTACCGGTTATGATCAATGCACCGGCTGCGTTATCGGCTATGCCATCGTTGTTAATGTCACCATCCACACTCTGGGCAAGGCCATCGCCGTCCGTATCTGTAAATGTGTCAATCTTTCCATCATTATTGGTATCAGCACCACCGGCTTCCGCTACATCGGGTATGCCGTCGTTATCACTGTCTAAATCAAAAATGTTTAATATACCGTCGCCGTCCGTATCACGGTTGGCTATGGCTACTCCGCCTGTTGTGGCGTCGTAGGCATTGGCTAAGCCATCGCCATCACTGTCAGCAAAGGCGCCGTCAATCCGGCCATCACCGTTGGTGTCTACACCACCTGCTTCAACAAGGTCTGTTATGCCATCATTATCGCTGTCAAGGTCAAATTTATTTAGTATGCCATCTCCATCGGTATCACCTGCTCCTTCTATTGTATCTGGAATACCATCGTTATCATCATCCACATCTACGTTATCAATGATCCCATCATTATCCATGTCATCGGCTTGCCTCCAGTCCCTGTCTCCACCTGGTGTGTTTACATCGGGGTAAGAGGCGGGTGTAGT
>JANLXV010000272.1:0-8696 GCA_031365305.1 Chitinophagaceae bacterium | reverse complement strand
TATATTTCAGTGGCAATGAAAACTCTGGCAAATTATATATCAATAAGGGCAACTTTAAATTTGAAGATGTAACAGAGAAAGCTGGCTTAATAACCAACCGCTGGTGCACAGGCGTTTCAATGGTAGACATAAACCAGGATGGCTGGCTGGATATTTATATCAATGTAGCCGGCAGTCCTAAGTTTGGCAACACTGCAAATTTGCTTTACATCAACAAAGGCAATGGAACATTTACTGAGGAAGCAGGGAAGTACGGAATTGCAGATACCAGGTTAACGATGAATGCTTCTTTCTTTGATTATGATAAAGACGGCGATCTTGATTTGTTTTTAATAACCAATCCTGCCGATGAACGAGTGAATAATGTAAACACTGTCACTGAAATCCAACAGAACGGGGAATCTCCGGGCACAGATATTTTGTACCGCAACAATGGCCCTTCTCCCTCTCCCTCTGGAGAGGGCCGGGGTGAGGTTACTTTTACAGATGTATCTAAAGAAGCCGGTATCTTAAAAGAAGGATATAGTTTGGGCGCTGCCATCAGCGATGTAAACAACGATGGATGGCCGGATATATATGTCTCCAATGATTTTTTAACGGGTGATATTTTATACATTAACAATGGCCATTCACCCTCTCCTTTTGGAGAGGGCCGGGGTGAGGTCACCTTCAGTGATAAAACACATGAATGTTTAAAGCATACCAGTTTTGCTTCAATGGGCAACGATGTGGCTGATTTTAATAATGACGGGCTGCCTGATATTTATACACTCGATATGTTACCGGAAGATAATTACAGGAAGAAAATGATTATTCCGGCTGCAGGTTATGATAAGTTTCAATTACTGTTGCAAAAGGGATACGAACCACAATACACCCGTAATGCTTTGCAATTAAATAATGGTGATGGGACTTTCAGCGACATTGCTTTTCTTTCACACGTTAGCAGTACCGATTGGAGTTGGGCATGTTTATTTGCAGATTATGATAATGATGGCGATAAAGATTTAATTGTTACAAATGGATTTTACCGTGACCTCGGTGACCTGGATTATATTCATTACCAGGCAAAGCTCAGTAACCCGATGGGTAATCAATCTGCAAAAAGGGCAGAAAAATTAATGGCAATAAAAACATTGGCCAATATTCCCTTGCAGGATTATTTATTTGAAAATAACAATGACCTCACATTTACAAAACGATCTACTGACTGGGGATTTAATGAACCCGGTTTTTCAAATGGTGCCTGTTATGCTGATTTGGATAATGACGGCGACCTTGAATTAATCATCAATCAGTTTAACAGCAAGGCAAAAATTTTTAAAAATAATGCTGATGAGTTACTGAAGAATAATTATCTCACAATAAAATTAAAAGGGCAACAGTCCAATGTGCAGGCATTAGGCGCTAAAGTATACGTATTCACGAAGGGACAAATACAGATGCAGGAGTTAAATCCTTACCGTGGATATGAATCATCCATGGAACCAGTATTGCATTTTGGTATTGGAAAAAATACTGCTGCCGACAGTATAAAAATTATCTGGCCTGGCGGAACACAGCAAAAAGAAATTAATGTAAAAGCAAACCAGGTTGTAAATATTGCTTATGCTGCCACAACTGGGATTGACGATGCTATTATAAAAAATAATCCTTCTTACCTATTTACAAATATTACCGGGAAGAATGGATTAAACTATCATCATATTGAAAATGGATTTGTTGATTTTAAAATACAGCCACTGTTGCCACACATGCACTCTAAGAACGGACCGGGTATCGCAACTGGCGATATAAACGGTGATGGCAAAGAGGATTTTTATATCGGCGCTGCATTGGGAAACGACGGAAGTTTTTTTATTCAAAACAGTAATGGAAATTTTTCTGAAAGGAAATTGAAGAAAGATACATTATATGAAGACATAGGCGTATTGCTGTTTGATGCTGATAATGATAACGACCTTGATTTATATGTAGTGAGTGGTGGCTCCGAAAATACAGAAGGTACTGCTATGCAGCAGGACAGGTTGTATTTTAATGATGGCAAAGGAAATTTTGCATATAAGCCGGATGCATTGCCTCAAACAAAAGCAAGCGGCTCCTGTGTGGTGGCCGGTGATTATGATAAAGACGGTGATTTGGATTTATTTATTGGTGGAAGGGTAGCACCGGGCAGTTATCCTTTGGCGGCAAAAAGTTATCTGCTAAAAAATAATGCTGGAAAATTTTCAGATGTATCTGCAACCGAATTACCTCAGAAGGGAAAAATAGGAATGGTTACTTCTGCCCTGTGGACAGATTATGATAGTGATGGCTGGATTGATTTAATGCTTGCAGGAGAATTTATGCCCATTACATTTTTAAAAAATGAAAATGGAAAACTTGCAGTCAGCCCACGAATTACCATTGATCATTCACAAGGATGGTGGAACAGTATTGCTGCCGCTGATTTTGATGAAGATGGTGATATAGATTATATAATTGGAAACCTCGGATTAAACACGAGGCATAAAGCAAGTACAAAAGAACCGCTTTGTATTTATGCAAAAGATTTTGATAAAAACGGAAGGCTCGATCCAGTTATGTGTTACTATGTGGATGGGAAAAATTATATCTATCCCACCCGTGATGAAATGATAAAACAAATGGCTGCTATGAGAGGCCGCTTTCAATCTTATAAAGATTTTGCTTCAGTTACATTTGAAGAATCTTTTACTAAAGAAGAGCTCAGTGATGCATTGGTTGTAAAAAGCGAATGTTTTGAAAGCAGTTATTTGGAAAATAAAGGCAATGGAAAATTTGAAAGAAAAGCATTACCGCTTCAATGCCAGTTTGCACCAATATTCGGAATGCTTACCGGTGATTATAATAATGACGGGCATACGGATGTATTAATCACTGGCAACTCTTATTCCACAGAAGTATCAACAGGTGCTTATGATGCAATGACTGGAATATTACTTACAGGTGATGGTAAAGGAAATTTTAAAACACTTGCTTCAAATACCACTGGCTTTAAAGCTGATGGTGACAGCAAAGGAATGGCATTGCTGCATACAGCGGCCAATGCATTTATTATTTTATCAGCAAATAACGATGGGGATTTAAAAACTTATTCGTTTGCCACTAACAATATGGCTTCCGTAGTTGCTGGAAAAAATGATGTATATGCCATTGTTCAGAAAAAAGATAGAAAGGCATACAGGCAGGAATTCTATTGGGGCAATAGTTTTTTGTCAAATTCATCACGGGTGTTGAGTTATAACAGCTCACTTGTATCGTCTGTTATTTTTTACGATAACAAAGGGAACAAAAAGCAAATGACTGCTAATTCAAAATAAATGGAGAAATGAAAAAAATTACAGCTTTATTAATGATAATTGTTTTTGTTTCATCTTGTAAACAAAAAACAAACCATGCAGGAATTGAACAATTTTGTAAAAATCAATTGCCGCAATGGAATCAAAAACTTACTTATGTTATAATGACGGATATTTTCACTCCGCCAGTATGCAGTCGTATTTATGCCTATACCAATATCGCTGCTTATGAAGCATTGCTCCCTGAAAACCCTGACTATAAATCTTATGCAGGAAAATTAACCGGCTTGCAGCCGTTGCCAAAACCTGATAATAATAAAAAATATTGTTACCCTATTTCAAGCATCATTGCATTTACTACCGTGGGGCAAAAGCTGGTGTTTAATGGGGATGCAATGAAAGAAAAGGAAAACGAATACATGCAACAGTTAGACAGCATTGGTATTGACAAAGAACTATTAGATAGTTCTGTGTCGTATGGCCGTGCTGTGGGGCAGCACATCCTTGCATGGGCAAGTAAGGACGGTTATCTGGAGCGAACATCCTACGGAGGGTATATTGTAAGCCAGCAGCCGGAAAGGTGGATTCCTACCCAACCGGATTATATGGATGCAGTGGAAAATAACTGGAAAACAATAAGACCAATGGTAATGGATTCTGCTTCACAATTCAGGCCGGCTGCACCCGTTGCTTATGATACAGCGAAAAGCTCTGCGTTTTATAAAGAAGCGTACCAGGTATACCAGGCAATTATGAAGCCAGGTGCCGGTGATTCGGCAACTGCATGGTATTGGGACGATAACCCAAACACCTCTGTTACTGACGGCCACATTACTTACTTTCTGCAAAAAAATTCACCGCCTGGCCATTGGGTGCATATTGCTTGTGCTGTTGCGGAAAAAGAAAATTATAATGCCATAAAAACAGCGTCCCTTATTTCAAAAACAGCAATTGCATTATTTGATGCTTTTATTTCCTGCTGGGAAGCAAAGTACTATTACAACCGTGTAAGGCCTGAAAGTTTTATTAACAGACACATTGATAAAGATTGGCAACCATTAATACAAACTCCACCGTTTCCTGAATATCCGGCCGGTCACAGTACTGCCTCTTCAAGTGCTGCTACAGTGCTTACCAAAATGATTGGGGATAATTACGCTTTTCTTGATTCAGCAGAAGTGCCCTATGGCCGTCCTACAAGGCATTTTAACTCTTTTTATGAAGCGGCGGACCAGGCAAGTATCAGCCGCTTGTATGGCGGCATACATTTTATAACGGCAATTGAAAAAGGTAAAATTGAAGGCAGAGCGATTGGTGCTTTTGTAATGGAGAAGTTGAAGTAAAAAGATACACGTATTTACATTACTTGCTATGCAATACAATTATTTTTTGTGCGGAAAGATTGGAGCCGGTTAAATTATTTATGCCATGATCTCTATAACTCGCCTTTAAAACATAACTGCCTTTACCACCCGAAGGCGCTTTATAAGTTTTTATATTTCCTGTTACGCCTTGTAAAATATCTTTGTTATTGACCTTGGCATTGCTTAAGATCCATTGTACTATTTGTTTGCTTTGTGATACAGTGAAATTCGGGTTACCCGGCATTTTAGCGCTTGTCCATCCCCCAGAAGATCCTTTAATGATCTTATTAGCCAGCATGTTTACAGATGCCGGAGTGTTCGGATATTTTTTTGCTATAGCAAGAAAAGATGGCCCGGTGGAAGTTGTTTTATAAGCATGGCAATTAAAACATATCGAACGCTTAATCATGACGAGACCTGGCGCATCTTTCATGTCTTTTATAGCTTTTATACGAACATCATCAGCTTTTAAAACACCTGAAAAATAATTCACTTCGAGGAAAATTTCTTTGGCATTGATCTCTTCATATTCTGAGTTGCCATCTTCTTCATCGGTTACACGAATTGAATAAGGGATGAAAGTATTCCAGCTAAAAGTTTTGCCATTAGCAGGTTCTAAAAATTCAACTTTAGGGAAATGATTTTGTTGTTTATAATTGGTCATCGCAGCAGAAAAAAATATCAGGCACACCAATAGACAAACAAATACAACACCTCGTACTATCATAAAAATAGATTAGGCTTCATCAATCTCTTTGGCAACACGATTTGCTGAACGTGTAGAGGCTTCCATGCCCCAGTTTAAGTTATCTGCATAAGCCCCGGCGAAATGTATGCGGCCTTCCGGCTTCATAATGGTAGGCCAAAATTTATGCAACTGCCCCATAGGAAAATGCAAGCGCTCACAGGTAAATGCATAAGTTTCTTTTGTCCAATCTTTAATAAGCGCCTGTTCGATAGTGTCACGTTTGCCGGGATAAATTTGTCTGAAAGCTGCCAGTGCACGTTGTGCAGAAACCCCACCAGGGCAGGTTCCCATCAGAGCTACCCGGTGCGTATCCACTTCATCAGCCACCTGCCAGATAGAATTAATATCTGGATGTTCAAACTCCATGTTTATACTAACATTATCTTTTAGCCAAAATTTTGAGCTTGCCTGGAACACCAGTCTTGCATAAGAATCATAAGCAACGTTATCAATCACAAATTGTTTTTCTGCAGTGAACGATGGAGATACCGGGATCTTTTTAAAGGCCGGCAATGGAATGCAATTGGCGAAATAATCTGCCGACAATTCCTGTTCTTCGCCAAACATTTTACATTTTATGGTTACGCCTGAAGTACCATGTTCAATGGATAATATTGGCGCATTAAGTCTAACTCTTTCGCCAAGCCTTTTGGCAAATTCAGTTGGTAAGGTTTGGTTACCACCTTTAAGCCGGAACACTTTGGGCGGGAACAGTGATACACCACGCAACTTCAACAGACCAGCCTGCCATAATTCAAACAGGGCCGAAGATGTTTCACCGCCCATGAATTTTAATGCGGCTGGTGAAGCGCCATCCTTTTTATACAATTGCGTTAATGGCATTGTGTCCATGTCATCATATCCAACACCGAAAGGTTGATACTCATCGGTGAATTTATCTAAGTAAGGTTGGTTATATAATGACCTCAATTCCGGCCATGGGTTTTCGCTTAAGAATGTTATTTCTTTTTGATTGAATCCAAATTTTTTTAGCACAACCGGATCGGCAAGTTCAGCCTCTGTATAAAACTTTCCATCTATTTGTCTTAATATATTTTCACGCCGTGGATAGGGGAGTACCGTTAGATCAAACTCTTTCGTATAAGCCCAGTATCGTTCATAACCCGGCTTTGTAATATGCTCGGCACCGTAATCTGCATAAAGCCCATCAGATAGACCATCACGTGCCGTGAAGACATGTCCGCCATGCCTGCCAGATGCCTCAAGCACTGTAACGTCATGTCCTTTCTTCATCAATTCATAAGCGCAGCAAAGTCCTGCAATGCCTGCGCCTGCTACAATTACTTTTTTAGGTGAACCATGTGTTTGCAGTTCTACGGAAGTGCCATTTTTTTCTTTGGAGAATTTATGCCCCAGAGATTCGGGCATCACTAAAGAACCTACGCCTGCGCCTGCAGACATCTTTATAAAATCTCTTCTTTTAAGATTAGCCATATCAGAAAATTAATCTTTGATGTTAAAAAATGATGCGCCATTTTTTTAAGTTGTAACACATAACAAAAGAAACCTATATTACTATTGAAGCCATTATTTTTTACAAAATCACGCAAACGATTGTTTAATTATACCCGGTATTTTATGTGATTTTTTTACGATGTTGTATACATTATATGGATATTACAACAGCAAATTCCGTAGCTTAATTTTCTATGGTATATCAACTTTAAAGGGAATAGTTATCATAAGCTCATGACATCTCCTATCAAAATAATACGATACTGATATGGCGCATTCAGCTTTATCTAAAGAACCGGTGGCGGCTTCGGGGGCGGTTATTAACCCGGCATTGCCGCAAAACAGGTTGGCTTCTGTTGATGTGTATCGTGGTTTTGTTATGTTATTGATGATGGCCGAAATCCTGTATCTTTCGCAGGTATCGGCATCTGTTCCGGAAAGTGGTTTCTGGCGTTTCCTCGCATTTCATCAAAGTCATGTGCCATGGACATGGCTTGCCCTGCACGACATGATACAACCGTCTTTCACTTTTTTGGTAGGCGTGGTATTGCCCTATTCTGTTGCTGCACGAAAGAATAAAGGCGCCACCTCCGGTAATTTGTTGCGGCACACTATCAAACGGTCTCTTATCCTTATTTGCCTTGGTATTTTTCTGCGTTCAATGGATGCAACTCAAACCTACTTCACCTTTGAAGATACTTTAACGCAAATAGGTTTAGGCTATACCATTCTCGTATTGTTAGGCATGACTTCACCGAGAGTTCAACTTATTGCCCTTATTATTATTTTGGTGGGTTACTGGCTGGCCTTTGCTTTATATCCCTTACCAGGAAATAATTTTGATTACGCAGCCGCAGGCGTGGCACCAGACTGGGAACATAACTTGCATGGCTTTGCAGCTCATTGGAACAAAAACACTAACCTGGCCTGGGCTTTTGATACCTGGTTCTTAAATCTTTTTCCACGTCAATCTGTTTTTCAAAATAATGAAGGCGGCTATGCTACCCTTAGTTTTATTCCCACGCTTGGCACTATGATTTTGGGTCTGTTTGCAGGTAATGCGTTGAAAGCTTCAACCACGCAAAAAGAAAAAATAAGATTTTTTATCATTGCCGGTTTCACCCTGATTGGTGCAGGAATACTACTGCATATCACCGGCATAAATCCTATAGTAAAACGCATCTGGACACCGGCCTGGACTATTTTCAGCGGCGGCATTTGTTTTCTTTTCCTTGCATTTTTTTATGGTGTGATTGATATAGCCGGCAAAAAGAAATGGTCATTCTTTTTAATGGTAATTGGCGCAAATTCCATTGCAGCCTATGTATTAGCAGATGGTGGTATGCGATCATTTATTTATAAATCGCTGCACGTCCATTTAGGTCAGCATTTTGATGAGCTATTTGGAAAAGCCTATGCGCCTGTAATAAGTGGACTGGTAACTTTAGTATTGTTATGGTTGATTTTATATTGGATGTATCGCAAAAAAATCTTTATTAAAATTTAACGCAACACCGGGCGGTATTTGTTAATTCATCAAATAGAAATTATGGGTATTAAACAGATTGTATGTTTCATGAACGTGATATGCGTTTCAACTTTTTTACAGGCGCAGGACGTAAACGTCTTAAAACTTAAAGATTATCATCCCGTCTCCATCTATAAAATTCCGGAAACTAAAATTTTAAAAGCCAAGTACCCGATTATTGATCTGCATAGCCACGATTACGCATCGACTGATTCGCTTGTTGATGCCTGGGTAAAAACGATGGATGAAGCGGGTGTAGA
>JANLXV010000259.1:0-4505 GCA_031365305.1 Chitinophagaceae bacterium | reverse complement strand
AAAAAAAATGTTTACAGGAATAATTAAAGCCTTAGGAATTGTAAAAAACATTGATGTTCACGGTACTAATAAAGCTTTTTGGATTGAGGCGCCCTTTACGGCAGAAATTAAGGTAGATGAAAGTATTAGCCATAACGGTGTATGCCTCACGGTAGAAGAAATTCGTGATGAAGCTTACCGGGTTACTGCTATTTTAGAAACACTTGAAAAAACTAATCTTGACAAATGGGCGATAAATACAAAAGTTAATCTTGAGAGATCATTACGTTTTAATGCAGCAATGGACGGGCACATTGTGCAAGGACATATTGACGATACGGCCACCTGCAAAAAAATAAAAGTTTTAGACGGCAGTTGGGAGTTTACGTTTAGTTATAGCAAAAATTTTGCCTCCCTGCTTATTGAGAAAGGATCTGTTTCAATAAACGGCGTAAGCCTCACAGCATTTAATGTTAGCCGGAAAAAATTTACAGTGGCAATCATTCCGTTTACTTATGAACATACAAATTTTTCTGACTTGCAGGAAAATGATACTGTGAATATTGAGTTTGATGTATTGGGTAAATATGTAAACCGAATGCTTACTTTAAAGAAGTAGTTGCGGAGAGCATTTTTAACCCGGACATATTTTTTTCAAGACGCATCCAAGTATCCGGACTTATAAAACAAAATACAAACACAAATAATTCGATAAATAATACGTCTGAAAAAAACCACAGTGTACTGTGGATGCCAATAATTAAAACTGCTAAAAACGTGTCATATCTTTTTGTAAAAAAGCCTATTACAAAAAAGCCTTCAGCAATAAAAATCAACTTGGCTCCAAAATTAGCAATGGCCGGATGATGCAGAAAAAACCCATACGCTGCCGACCGCACACTGTAAGGGTTTTCATATAATATCCAGGCAATATTAGCTTTGAAAGATACGATCCCAAAATCATGCTGAAAGAAAGAACCGTTAATACATTTCCATAGCAATGAAGACAAATAAATCCAGCATATAAAATATCTCATCCCATCCCAGAGTAATTCAAATACATCATTTTTTGCCGGCCAAAAACAAAAGAGTATTATACTCATCCCAATTAACAAATGTGTATTATGGGTTAAATACAAATTGAAAGTGAGCGCTAAAATGTTGAACAGGATTGTAAATACAATTATGAACAACTTTTTAAGTGGATAGGCAAAACACAAGACTGCTGATGCAAATAAAAAGATAGTAAAAACACAGGATGCGATTTGATTGGCAACAATTACCTCGCCTATATTTAATGCTTTGTAAAGCCATAGCAAGGGATCTAAATCAATTTTAGTTAACAGCGGGCCCTTCAATTGAAATGGCAATACATGAGAATATAAGCGAAACAATAATATGAATAGAAAAAAACTGACTACGGTTCTTGTTATAACCGGCCTAAAGGCTGCTGTGTTTCTTATAGCCATTTTGTTAATGAACAGACAGTAATTTATTTGTCTTTGCTACTTTCAGCTCACCATTATTGGTATAATACACAAGCATCTTATATACACTGATACTGTCAATTTTCTCATCAATATTTGAAGCCATGTATTTTTTTAACCATACAGGATAAGATCGAATCTCATCTGAAGTGTTGTAGATTTTTTTTATTAACCAGCCACGCTTCACTCCTCTTTTATTTATAAAATTATAGCCACTTTGTTTTAAGGGATCCTGAAAATTATTGGCCGCACACCTGTGATACCATTCGATTGTGTAGTAAAACATCATGCGCTTATGGTGATTCCACAACTCAGGTAAATTATACGCCTTGTTATGATTATATCTTAAAGAATATATTGAAAAACTATCTTTTTTATTTGGATAAGAGTATACATTCCATATCGAAAAAGGAGATGCATTAAACCGTTTGAGATTTGCAAAAAATATAAATACAATGAAACTTACTATCACGGCAAAACACCACTTGCTTCTCTTAAAAACGTCGTGAAAATAGGTTTGATTAAACTTCATTTAAGTTTTATATATTCCGATAAGAACCTTTTTGAATTTTCAAATTTCAGAATGCAAAACCATATTATCTCTTTTTTACCATAACCGATTTATACAACCTTACCTTTCATAGCGCCGGAGACCGCTTGATCCATTATTCTTTCTGCATACGGTCTTGAAATATTGTTCAAGGCTTCAATCTTTTCATGAACGAGATCTTTATCTTCCATTGTAAGCGAAAGCTGAAGCGCCTGCATAGCATTGGCTGTATCCATCATTTCTCCGGCTGAAAGATTGCCTGCATGTTTTTGTATAAATTTTTCTGTGGTTTCCAATAACTGCTCCCCTTCTGTTCTCACTTCGAGTAGCGCCCTGGCCTGCATATCATCTTTCGCATGTATCAGCGACTCCTGCAACATGCGTTCAACATCCTGGTCGTTGATACCGTATTGGGGCTTAACTTCAACACTCTGCTCTACCCCACTCCGCAATTCTTTGGCAGTAATAACAAGTATGCCATCCGCATTTAAAAGAAATGATATTTCAACTTTTGGAAAGCCTGATGGCATGGCAGGAATTCCTTTTAAATTAAACTCCGCCAGTTTACGGTTATCGTCTACCAAATCTCTTTCTCCCTGGTATACCGACACTCTTATTCCACTTTGCCCATTTACCTGCGTGGTGTATTGGCGGGAAGCTTTAGTAGGTATTTTTGAATTTCTTGGGATAATTACATCCATCAATCCGCCTCTTGTTTCTATGCCAAGCGACAGCGGTGTTATGTCAAGCAGCAGCAAATCTTTATTATTACCTGCTAAAATATCTGCCTGTAAAGCGGCACCCAATGCCACAACCTCATCCGGATTTACAGCATCATTTACCTGCCTGCCAAAAAACTGACTAACGGCGTTTTTTATTTGGGGAATTCTGGTAGAACCGCCAACCATTACAATCTCTTCAATATCTGAAGGTTTTAAGCCGGCATCCTTCAACGCACTGCGGCACTTGTCAAGTGTTCTTTCTATAAAAGGTTGCAGGAGATTATTAAAGATATTCTCACTCAGATCAAATGTTTCGTCATTAATTTTTGTTGAAACCGTCCCAACGTATGAAATACTTTTCTTGGCTTCTTCTGCGATTATTCTTAATTGCTGAAGCCGATTTTTGTCCTTATATAATTCACCTTTATCAATGTTCTGATCGTTTATCCAATGTTCAACAATAGCCTTGTCAATATCATCTCCACCTAAATATGTATCTCCATTAGTTGACAATACCTCAAATATGCCGTTGGTGATTTTTAATACTGAAATATCAAATGTGCCGCCACCGAGATCGTAAACTGCTATTAATTTAGATTCTTCTTTATGCAATCCTATACCATAAGCCAGGCTTGCAGCAGTAGGCTCATTTATAATTCTTAATACATCAAGGCCAGCAAGTTTTCCCGCATCTCTTGTGCCCTGCCTTTGTGTATCATTAAAATAAGCCGGCACTGTAATTACGGCTTTGTGAACCGGTGTTTTTAAGATATGTTCTGCCCGCTGCTTCAATTCTTTTAAAATAAAAGACGAAAGATCAATGGGAGAATAAAACCTGTTGCCAACCTGTATCTTCACCAGATTTTCATCATTATCGTCAATAATTTTATAAGTAAAAAAACCGCTGTTGGCTTTAATATCGTTATAAGATTTACCCATTAAACGCTTGGCAGAAAAAATGGTATTCTGTGGTTCAGTTAATAGAAATTCTTTAGCAGCAGCGCCCACTGTAATGTTCCCGCTATTATCAAAATGTATAACCGATGGTACGAGTGACCCTGCCTGTCCGGCAAGCAGGTTGCTATCGTGTTCTTTTAAGGCAACAGGTTGTCGTGTTTCAGGATGTATCATTGCCACAAGGCTGTTAGTAGTGCCAAGATCTATACCTACGATAATTTCATCTTTTTGTAAACTGCCCGTTGCTATGTTAATTGGTATTTTAGCCATGCGTACTACTATTTGTTAGAATGGCGAATTTACTAAAATAAAAAAGGCCACCGAAAGGCAGCCTTTGTAAAAGTAGTTATCAATTATTTTAAGAGATACATTTTTCCATAGCCCCTGGTAAAATACCGATCGGTTTTATCGCCCTGGGCTTTATATTTTTCTAAAGATTTACCATTAAGATTTGTAAGCACCCTATAGAGATAAACACCGTTGGCAAGGCGTTGGCCATACATGTCGTTGCCATTCCATTTAAACTGGGTGATGTTTCTGCCAATGTTTAAAGGCCCTAATTCATCTTTTGTAATTTCCCTCACAACCTTGCCGGTAATTGTTAGAATTTGTATCCGTAAATTTTGCGGGATCTCATAACCCGTAATTGTAAATACAAATGCTGTAGAGGTGGTAAAAGGATTCGGATAGTTTAATAAATTTGAAATCATAGGTTTACTAAATACCCTGAAATTGACTTTATAGCCTGAACTTCCTGCTTTGTTTCCTGACACATCTTTACCGGAAACGATCAATTCATATTCAGCATCA
>JANLXV010000245.1:0-9069 GCA_031365305.1 Chitinophagaceae bacterium | reverse complement strand
CCTTATCAACAGCCAGCTTTACGCAGTCTACAGGCGTACCGCTGGTTTGCCATGTTTCAACACCTTCAAATAATTCCTCTACTTTATTTAAGCGTAGCGGAACGCCGATAGTTATGGCATGTCCCATACCGCTCTGCGGCTTATCAGGCGCTACAACTACAATTTGCCCAAGACCAGCAACGGCTTCAACAAGGTTCCTGATGCCGGGGGCGGTAATGCCATCATCGTTAGTAATAAGTATTATAGGTTTTTGCGAATCGGATATCATATAGCGAATGTTTTAGATGGTGTAATTAATTGAACCATCTTAGTAAAGGCCTGGCAATGGCTTCTCTAAAAGGCCAGGGTATTGCGGCCAATATCAGTAAAAGTGCCACCCCGAAAAATAGTAAGGTCTTTTTGAATTTTGCTTTTGAAGAAACAGATTTTTTCACAGCGCTTCTGCCAATGTGCACCAATATCCAGGCTATTATCATAAGTAAGGCATGTTCTAACGTGAAGAAACGGTTGTTGGCATCTTTCATGTTATTGCCAAGATCTTTTAATCTCTCAAACCATGAATTCATAAAATATAAGACCAGGCCAAGCAGTAATTGAATATCGCAACTCAGCATAAATAGGAAATTACTTCTATTGTCACCTACCGTATACTCACGTTTGAAAATTAATCCGCCAATTGCTGTAACCACCGACCACAAGCCAAAAACTAAAATGGCCCAGCGAAGCATACTATGTAGTACCAATACGATTTGCATGTTTAAGTATTTGCACAAAAATATCCTTTATAACCAAATCATAAATATTTCTATATTTAAGATAAAATAAATTTTGTATAACTAAAATAATTAGTATTTTAGCACTAAATATATTAGCTGTATGGCCATTGCAGGACAAAACTTAAAATACTTAAGAAAACTTCGGGGGTGGACGCAGGAAGAATTCTCAAAAAAATTAGGCATCAAGAGATCATTAGTTGGTGCGTATGAAGAGGAGAGGGCCGACCCCAGGCTTGAAGTTTTAGAGATTGTGAGTGATATGTTCAAAGTATCATTGGATGAATTATTCAGGAATAACCTGAGTGAAACAAAAGGTAGCAATTACCTTAATAAAAGACGCCAGCTAAAATTGATGTCTGCTGATAGAAACCTTATTCACTTTGTACCTGTAAAAGCTGCTGCGGGCTACCTTGCCGGCTATGCTGATACAGAATTCATTGATGAACTAAATACGTTCACCCTGCCTATGTTAACGGGCGGGGGTAACTATCGTGCCTTTGAAATTATAGGCGACAGTATGATGCCCACACCAAGCGGCAGTATAATTGTTGGTGAAAAAGTGGAGAATTTTGAAGATACCAAATCAAACTATGCTTACATTATCGTGAGCAGAAGTGAGGGTATTGTTTATAAGCGTATAGTGAAGAATAATCGTAATAAAGCAAAAATTACCTTGGTAAGTGATAACCCTGCTTTTCAACCTTACCAGGTAAATGTTGGTGATATTATAGAAATGTGGCAGGCAAATACTATAATAAATAAAGTAACGCACCAGCAAAGATGGGATGTGAATTCCCTGGCAAACCTTGTAAATAATTTACAGGACCAGGTGTCGAGCATGAAGAAAAAGATGAATTAGATTTGTTCATAAAATTTTGTTGAAGCTTACTATTAGCTTCAACCGTTCAGATACATCGCTTAACATTTAAAAAATACAGTTATGATCAAGTTACAAATTATCGGAAACCTCGGTAAAGATTGCATCGTTAAAGAAGTTAACGGCAAAAATGTGATCAATTTTAGTGTGGCTCATCATGAGAAATTTAAAGACAGCCAGGGCAATCAAAAAGAAAAATCAATTTGGGTAGAATGTGCGTACTGGACCGACCGCACAGCAGTAGCACCGTACTTAAAAAAAGGCACGATGGTATATGCCGAAGGCTCATGCGAAGCAGAAGCTTATACCAATAAAGATAATATGCCGGCTGCTACTTTAAGAATGCGGGTTCAAAATGTTCAGTTGCTTGGCGGAAAGTCTGATGGCGATGGCAGCCCGCAAAGTCAGGAATATCAACCCGGCGGCGCAGTTACAAGCAAACCCAATGGTAATACCGGTGATGCAGACGATCTGCCATTTTAAAAAATAATTGTTTGAGTCAGAAAAGGGTGGTAACAAATGTTGCTGCCCTTTTTTTCTGCAGCATTTTAAGCAAAACCAAATAGATTAAACAAAGAACGGCAAAGTAAATAACCTTGCCGCCTTTGTTTTATTTGAATCCTCACAGCTACCTCGTAATCACAATAGTTTTAGTAATAGTGGTTTTATCACCGGTGGTAATTTTCAACAAGTAAATACCCGCTGGCAGCCTGCTTACATCAACAGCTTTGCTCTTGCCTTGTGATAGTTTCATATTGCCATCTTGCCAAACAATTCTATCATTATTGTCTACCAACATAGCCGACGTTAGGGCAATGTTTTTGGCGGCTCTTATATTGAATTTTTTAGGCGCAGGATTTGGGTAAACACTCACAGCAGCACTAAGACTTTCAGAAGCATCCCCGGCAGGCGCTTTAAGAGAACTATTGGTTGATACCGGGCCCGACGCTGAAAAAGTATTACCAAATGAGTAGGCTGCAAAATCTGAAGGATAGTAAGGCACCAGAAGGATGTAATGTGTACCTTTTGTAATACCTGTGAGGTTGTAATCTGTGGTGGGAATATTAGAGTACTGTGAAAATATCGGCGCTTTGGTAGTATCCTTGTATAAATACACCCACATGTATGGCACTTTTCCATCAGCCTTGTTAGGCTGTAGTTTTACAGTAAATTTCAAATTCCCGCTTCCTGTATAATTCAGCTTCCACCAGTCCACACTATCTCTTTGCAGTTTATAATAAAAGTTGGAATGACCGGTAACAGTGCTGTTAGCTGCAATGTCTTTAGCCTGGTAAGGCCGTTTATTAGGTTCAGCATCGTTTGCATAGCTATAAGTGATCAATGAATCCGTAAGGGTGTAAGGTGTAAAGCCAGTGTTATAATAACAATTCACTTTCAGGTAATATGTTCCGGCAGCCAAGCCATCAGTGTTCATGCTGTAGGCTGCGTTCGAATAGGTAGAATTCAACAATGTAGTACCATTATTGTCATACAGGTACATCCATACATAAGAACCGTTGTGAGGTGTTAGCTTCAGTTTTATCATGCCATCTGTAGTGGTGGTTATTTTATACCAGTCCGCAGTATCTCTTTTCAGATTATAGTAATAACCTGTATGACCAGTTTTTGTTGAATTAACTGCCAGGCTTACTGCTTCGGATGGTTTACTGTTAGGCTCGGTATCGTTTGCCTGCACGGGTTTAACCAATGTGTTGGTGAAAACATAAGGGGTGAAGCCGGTATTATAATAGCAGTTCACTCTTATATAGTAGGTGCCTGCTGCCAGGCCGTCTGTAGCCATATTAAATTCTGCATTTGAATAAGTAGAATTGATGAGCGTTGTGCCATTATTATCATACAGGTATATCCATACATACTGGCCATTTACCGGCTTGAGCTTCAGGTTCAGCAGGCCATCGCCATTAAGGGTAATCTTGTACCAGTCAACGCTATCCCTTTTATTATTATAATAGTAACCAGTATGCCCTTTTGTTGAGCTATTTAAATTAAAGGTGGTTGCTGTAACTTTTGACTCATTGGCCACAGCGTCGTTGCTTTCAGCGGGTACATGTAAAGTATCGGCCAACTGGTACTTTAAAGTATCCGTAGCATAATAGGCTATCACTTTTGCATAATAAGTACCTTCTGCCAGGCCATCGGTGCTTAAGGTAAATTTGCTGTTTGAATAGGTTGAGTTGATTAACGTTGTACGGTTATGGTCGTACAGGTATACCCAAATGTATTTCGATGTTTGCGGTGCAAGCGTCAGGTCTAATTTACCATCAGCAGTTGTGGTTAACCTGTACCAATCCACATCACCTTTCGGATCAATTTTATCGCTTATTCTATAGTTCAAAGGAAGATAAAGCGAATCATTAGTGGAGGTAAAAATACTGTCTGCAAAAGTATATGGAGAAAAGCCATTCGATGAGGTTGCATTAATCTTTACATAATAATTATCCGGTTCCAGCCCATCTGTAGTTATACTAAAAGCAAGAGAATTACTTATAGTTTTTATTAATGATTTGGCATTGCCTGCATATAAAGACATGGTAAGTGATTGCCCGCTAGCAGGCTTAAGATTTAGCTTAAGTTTTTTTATGCTTGTAGTAGTTATCTTATACCAGTCGCTGGTATCTCTTTTAAGATTATAATAATAGCCAACGTGGCCGGTTTTAGTGCTGTTATTGGCTATCACCGTGGCTGCAGAGGAAGCATTATTTGGTTCAGCATCGTTAGCCTGGGCCGGCAATACGAGACTGTTGCTAAGCGTATAGCTTAAGGTATCTGTTGAAGAGGACGCATTTAGTTTGATAAAATAAGTACCTGCTGCCAGGCCATCCATAGTTTTAGTGAAAGTAGTTGTTGAGGTGCTGGAGGTTAACACAGTTGTGCCATTATTATCATACAAGGCAAGCGCAACTGATTTGGTGCCTGCCTTGGTTAGGGTCAGGCTTAATTTTCCGTCAGCAGTAGTAGTTACTTTCCACCAATCTGCATCGGCGGTATTTATTTTACCCGTATTGCTGCCGTTAAGCGCCAGCGTATTGGCTTGGGCAGATGTGTTATTAGGCTCTGTTTCCGCAGCCTTTACAGTGTTTACCAAAAAAAGCATTAAAATGAGCAGGCTCAGGTGAAAATGTTTCATGTTTGATGTATTGTTATGAATAAAATTGAAAAAGCCGCAAGGGTTATTATCAATTTTTCATAAAAAGAAGGATCGGAAACAACTGCCGGCACGAGTTGTTAAGTTAAATTGCCGGAAGAAACATTCACCAGGAAAGGGGTAGCTGTTAGTGTTGGCTATATTCCTGGGTAAAGTTTAGCAAAACAAGCCAAAGTATGTATAACAGTAAATACTCCTTTTGGATAAGATGAAGTGTTTAAAGGATCATTTACTTTGAATATATTACCACAAATAATCATTGCCTGTTGAGAGCTATCGTTGCAATAGTTATTTTTATTACTTATACCGGGAATTTTGCCCTTGGGCAGCAATATGTGCCTGAGCGCTATAATACTACCAGCTACAGTGTGAATGAAGGCTTGCTGCAAACCAGCATTATTGATGCAGCCTTTGATGAGAATAATTTTTTATGGCTGAGTTTTCCAAATGGTATTCAAAAGTTTGATGGCAAAACATTTTATAATGTGCCGCTGCAGGCAGGCCTGCCTGATGATAAATCAGTGTATTTTTTTAAATGCCATGATGGTAGCCTTTTGGTAAAACATACCGGAGGCATCAGCAGGTATAATGTAAATACCAACCGGTTTAACCTGGTATATGCCACCCCGCCGGGAGAAGAAACGCCGCCATTATTTGCAGGCCAGGACGGCCAGGTTCTTTACCTGTATACAGCAGACGGCAGAATAAAAGGATTCGATTGCAAAACTTTTTCGCAGGTATCCGTTTCAAGAACACCGGTAATTGCTGAGAGCGGCAATAAAGATTATTTGCCAAAAATTTCAAACATCATTAACCACCGTGTTGCCATTCTTTATAAAAAAACCATATACCTGTGGGATTTAAAAGCAGATAGCCTAATTGGTCAGTCAGCTATGTTTTCCAACCTTGATTATTTTTTTTTGGTATTGAAGAATAACAACGAACTGCTGTATTATGGTGTCGGGCCAAAGCTTGTACTAAAATCATACAACTTTACCAGCCGTACTTCCACGGTGGTAGCTGAACGAATGGGAGCTTCAGTTCTCACCTTCCGCAGTAATATTTACAAATGGAAGGATAAAACTCTGCTCTCCGTTTTTAACCATGTCTATATTTCTGATACGTTATTAAAAGGTATAAAAGCTGAACTGGTGGATTTTCAAGGCCAGCCTGTTGCCGGTAATGCTTCCGTATCAAGACTATTAGAAGATAACTATGGTAACCTCTACCTTACTACTATCAATGAGGGCTTAAAAAGAGTGGCCCGCAATTACTATGATCTTAAATACTATGGCACCGGCAATAAAGCAGAAAATTTTATATTAAGTGTATTGCCGGATAAAGCATACAACCGTGTGCTGGCAGGTACTTATGGCAACGGCCTTATGATATACGATACGCTGCAGCGTTTGGTAAAACATATTTACGCCTTGCCCGGTGAAGGTTACAGCTTTTCATCAAACACCATCATAAAAGATAATGCTGGTAATTATATTTTTTTTGTTTTTGGTAAGAAAGAGGTGTTCCGGTTAAGCAATGACCTCTCAACAATAGAGAAGATAAAAATAGACAATAGTCATCCCGGGACAGAGGCAGGCGTCAGTTACTATTCCAATGCATTATTTAGCAACCCGACCGAAAACGTTATGCAAACACAGGGGCAATTTTACAGAACCAATTTATCAAATTCCCACACAACTGAATATGCAATAGCCGATGGTAAATCTATAAGCGGCGTATGTTTAAACGGCTATATCATCACACATAGTAATGACCAGCTTGTGTATTATGATTCGGTAACTTTTGCTGAGGTTAAGCGGATAGCCCTGCCTGCTACCGGCGGCGTGCGCAGTTTTACAAAAGATGCTGCCGGCAATTTATATATCGGAACCAACAAAGGCATTTTTAAAACAGATGCCGATGGAAATGTGTCATGGCATATCAGCAAGCAAAACGGTTTGGCCGATGAGTGCATATATGCAATGTTGGCAGATGATGAAGGGTCGCTATGGTGCAGCACTAACCAGGGCTTAATAAAAGTGCGGGCTGATCATAGTTTTATACAACTTAAAAAAGAGGATGGCCTGCAGGAAAATGAGTTCAACACCAATGTGGCAGCCAGGTCGGCTGATGGCGAATTTTTTTTTGGCGGCGTAAGGGGGCTTACATCTTTTTACCCGCAAACCGTAATAGGGAATACTGAAGAAGTAAAAATATTAGTTACCAGCCTGCGGGTAAATAACGTTGAAGCTTTTAGGGATACAGCTATATGGAACATGAGTCACCTTACCTTGCCATACGATCAAAATTTACTGGCCTTTGATTTTATCGCCATGGGGCGCAACCATCCGGGGCAATATATTTATCAATATAAAATGAAGGGTATTGACGGGCAATGGATAAGAGACCGTGATCTGCAAACGGTTCGCTATTTTTTGCCACCGGGAGATTATGTTTTTCAAATTTATGCTTCCCGTTTTTTTGACAGGCAACCAAAGCCCCTGAAAGAGATCAGTATTCATATCAGTTCACCATTCTGGAAAACGTGGTGGTTCATTACACTTGCCAGCTTTGTTCTCATGGCAGTGTTTGTTTTTCTAACTTACCAGTACAATTATGAAAAATTCAGAAGGAAAATAGAAAAGATGGAAGGTGAGCAGCAATTGCAAACCGAAAGGCAACGCATTGCTCTTAATCTTCACGATAGCATAGGCGCTTATGCCAATGCTATCATTTACAGCACCGAATTATTGGAAAACGAAAAAAATGAGGAACAGCGGCATGATATTATGAAGGATTTAAAGTTTTCATCAAGAGATATTATTACATCTTTAAGGGAAACGATATGGGCTTTAAAAAAAGATAATTATACTGCTGAAGACTGCCTGTTTCGCATTCGTAATTTTACACAATCACTTAGCAGGCACTATAAGCATATCAGCTTTAATATACAAGGCGCTGCAGATGCTGCAAAACATTTAAATCATATACAGGCGCTTAACATGGTGCGGATAGTTCAGGAAACCATCACTAATGCTATTAAACATGCGGAAGCAAAAAATATAGTAATAATCAGCAACTTTAATGCTATAACTTGGATGGTTTCAGTGATGGACGACGGCAGGGGTTTTGATACAAATATTGTATTGACGGCAGAGCGTGGCAACGGTCTTAAAAATATTTCTAAACGCAGTAAGGAAGCGGGTTTTGAAGTGAGCATTCTTTCAAACCCCGGCAAAGGCACCACGGTAACAATTACTACATAAAATTATTAGGGTTACTTCAGTTAAAACTCTATAAGTCAGATAATTTTAATTGTCATAATCCTAAAACAACAAACAACTTCCGCATGCTTATACGAGTTGCGATTATAGACGACAATACCGGTAACCGTAACATTCTTAAAAGTAAGTTGCTTTATAAAACAGGTTTCGAGGTAGTACTTACGGCTGAAGATGGAAACGATTTTATGGAAAAAATGCATGGCCTTGAGCCTCAGCTTTTACCTCACGTGGCCCTGATGGATCTTGAAATGCCTAATATGGACGGTGTAATGGCCATAGCCCTTGGCTCCACACTTTACCCGGCAATAAAATTTGTAGTACTTACTATTTTTGATGATGAAGAAAAGATTTTTAAAGCGATAAAAGCCGGGGCTTTCGGTTATTTGCTGAAAGATGACAGCGCCGAAAACATCAGTGATACATTAATACAGATGCATCATACGGGTGTCGGACCTATTTCGCCAGGCATAGCACACAAAATTTTGCAACTCGTAAAAAACAACGACCTCACTTTAACCAATAATCCCTCATCCCATATTGATAACAACCTTTTCGATCTTACCCTTCGTGAAAAGGAAATACTTCAATTATTAGTAAAAGGCTTACTGTATAAAGAAATCGGTGCCACCCTTAATATTAGCGCCAATACGGCAAAAAAACATGTAATGAATATTTATCAAAAGCTGCATGTGAACAGCCGTGCCCAGGCCATGCATCTTGCATTTGGTAAAGGCCTTTTATAAGTGTACGTTTTTTTATTTGGCAGCAATAAAAAAAAGGCCATGGCAGGCCTTTCTGAATTTACTTTTAATGAATTTTTATGGGCCTCAACTGCTGGTTCTCTTTATTATAGGAAACAATTTTTTTACTGCTTTAGTAAAGTATCTATATCTATTTATCCAGCGCCTGATTGACTATACTTACCGGATGCCCTTGTGCAATAGGTTCATCCAAACACGTCGCAAG
>JANLXV010000219.1:0-4817 GCA_031365305.1 Chitinophagaceae bacterium | reverse complement strand
GTTGCACTTCGAAGGAAGAGAGGGGTGAGAAGGAGTTGGGACACTGTGACGGAGTTAGACTATCACGGGCTCTGTGCTCAGAACTACACTCTGTACTCAGAACTACAGTTCGAAGGACTAGAGTTCAGTTTTGTTTTTAATTATAATTCGGGTAACAGGTATTGTTTGCTGGACAACTAAGAAGAAAAAACCCCATATTTTTAAGACACTCACCAGTGAACAGACTGGTTTGTCGTTCGCTAATAAACTTACCTCTACTGACTCTTTCAACCTGTTTAAGTACATGTACTTCTACAATGGTGCAGGTGTAGGTGCAGGCGATTTTAATAACGATGGTAAGGTCGATCTTTTCTTTTCTTCTAACCAGGGCCGCAATACTTTGTACCTGAACAAAGGAGATTTAAAATTTGAAGACGTAACAGTAGTTGCAGGTGTAACAGGGGAAGGAAATTGGTGCCGCGGAGTTTCAATTGTTGATATTAACAATGATGGTTTAAAAGATATATATATATCAACGTCTATAAAACAAAATCCGCTTAACAGGCAAAATATATTGTATATAAGCCAAGGTCTGAACAAACAAGGAATGCCATTTTTTAAAAATATGGCAAAAGAATATGGGCTTAATGATACTACTCATTCTACAATGGCGAGTTTTTTTGACTATGATAACGATGGCGACCTAGATGTTTACATTGTGGCAAATCAAATTGTTCGTTCTGATTTTCCAAATGGCTTCAGAGAACGAAAAACTAATGGAGAACATGTTAGTACCGGAAGGCTTTATCAAAATAATTGGGATTCAACGTTAGGCCATCCTTTTTTTAAAAATGTATCAACACAGGCCGGGATATTAATTGAAGGATATGGCCATAATGCAATCATTACTGATTTAAACTTAGATGGCTGGAAAGATATATTCGTGTCTAATGATTATCTCTCGCAGGATATATTATACATCAACAATAAGAATGGAACATTTACGGATAAGGTTCAACAATATTTTAAGCACACCTCTGCAAACGCAATGGGAACAGACGTAGCTGATATTAACAATGATGGCTTACAGGATATTATTGAACTGGATATGAACCCTGAAGATAATTTTCGAAAGAAAATGATGATGAATGGCATGAGTTATCAAACATACCAAAACAGCGATAGATTTAATATTCAATATCAGTATGTAAGAAACACAGTTCAGTTAAACCAGGGGCCAACAATTAGCGAAGGCGACTCAGTTAAAAGTCCAATTTTTAGCGACATTGGCTTTTTGTCAGGATTATCCCAAACAGATTGGAGTTGGGCTCCTCTCGTTGTTGATTTTGATTTTGATTCATACCGCGATATCATTGTTACGAATGGGTTTCCCAAAGATGTTACAGATCATGATTTCATAACTTTTAGAAATCAGTCGTTTTCAATTGCGTCAAAAAAGCAATTATTATCACAAATACCTATGGTTAAACTTCATAATTATTATTTTAAGAATAATGGTGACCTTACTTTTAAGAATATGAGTAATGAGGTTGGTCTCTTTGAACCAACATTTTCAACCGGGGCTGCTTATGGTGATTTAGATAATGATGGAGATTTGGATGTTGTAATAAATAATATTAATGATGAAGCATCTATTTATGAGAATACTATATTAGATTCCAAACCAGCGCACATCAATTGGATAGCAATAAAATTAATAGGAAGTACACAAAACATTGACGGTATAGGCGCATGGATAGAACTATATTATGGTAATAATAAACAATATTATGAATACAATCCATACCGGGGCTATCTTTCAACAATTCAGAAAGAAGCCTATTTCGGTTTAGGATTTTTTAAAAAAATTGACTCCATAATTATAAAATGGCCCGATGCTAAAAAGCAAACGATTCTCAATCCGGAAATCAACCGAATGATTACGGTTAATTATAAAAATGCGACTTCTGATTATGTTTGGAATTCTCTTATAATTGACAGTACTTCACTTTTTAAAGAGGTTACTAATAAAAAAAATATTAATACAGTTCAGGCTGAAAATGATTTCATAGATTTTAATATTCAAAAACTACTTCCACATAAATTTTCTGAATATGGTCCGGCATTGGCTGTCGGTGATTTAAATGGAGATGGAATAGATGATTTGGTCACTGGGGGCTCATCTTCTTTTAGCGCCAGTTTAATCTTCCAGAAAAAAGATGGAACATTTATAAAAAAAGATTTGATTCCCTCTGCAAACTCTCAAAATAAAATTTGGGAAGATTTAGGTATAGTAGTTTTTGACATAGACAATGATGAGGATAATGACATCATAATTGTAAGTGGTGGGTATGAAAATGCACCTAATAGCCGGGCTTATCAGGATAAACTCTATATTAATAACGGAACAGGAAATTTTATAATTGACACTGCTGCACTTCCAAATAATTTCATAAGTAAATCATGTATCCGTGCTGCTGACTATGACCGGGATGGCGATCTTGATCTGTTTATAGGCGGAAGAGTAGATCCATGGAATTATCCAAAACCAGTTTCTGGTTTCATTTATCGAAATGATTCAGAAAATGGAATACCAAAATTCACTGATGTTACTAATAGCGTTGCTAAGTCATTAAATGGAATTGGTTTAATATGTGATGCACTTTTTTCAGATTTCAACAATGATGGCTGGCAAGATTTAGTTTTAGTAGGAGAATGGATGGCCCCCATTTTTTTAAAAAATGAAAAAGGCGTGTTTGAAAATATTAGCGAAGGCACAGGCTTAAATCAAAAATCGGGATGGTGGACAAGTATTAGTAGCGGAGATTTTGACAACGATGGTGATATAGATTATATCGCTGGCAATCTTGGTTTAAATTCATTTTATAAAGCCAGCCAGCAATATCCTGTCAGCATTTATGGTAAAGATTTTAATGCCGATGGAAATTACGATGCTATAACTACTGTTTTTCTTCCAGCATCACAAAGCGATACGACCTTGCAGGAATTTCCTTATGCTTTAAGAGATGATATAACTAAGCAGATGATATCCTTTAAGTCAAAGTTTCAAAATTATAAATCCTATGCTACAGCCACATGGGGTCAGATATTTTCCAGTGCGGAATTGAAAGGAGCTTTAAAACTACAGGCAAATTTTTTTAAAAATGCCCTTATTCAAAACCAGGGCAACGACAAATTTCAGATATATGACCTTCCTGTAAACACGCAATTTTCATGTATAAATGGCATAGTGGTTGACGATATTAATGCAGATGGAAATTTAGATTTGATAATTAACGGGAATGACTATGGAACTGATGTAACTGTAGGCAGGTATGATGGCTGTAATGGTCAGATTTTATTAGGTGACGGCAAAAATAATTTTGTACCACAATCAATTTTAAGTAGTGGCATATACATTCCCGGCAATGCAAAAGCATTGGTAAAAGTTTCTTCGTTTTCTAATGAATATCTAATCGCCTCAAGCCAGAACCGTGGGCCTTTGCAAACTTTTCAGCTAAGGCAAAAATCAAATATTGTAAAATTATTACCTGATGAAATTTCTGTTTTAATTTCTTTTAAAAATAAGGGGAAGCAAAAATTAGAGTTAGGTTATGGTACATCGTCTTTATCCCAATCAGGTCGCTTTATAAAAACAAATCCACTAATGTATTCTTTAAAAATCATAAATGCGGTTGGTAAGAGTCGTGAGATTTTGTTATGATATCTATATCGTTGGTTTCAAATGCTGTTAATAATTTTCTTATTTTTTAAGGAATGATTAATTCGTTTCTTTGAGATATAAATATGTACTATTTGAAACGAACGAAACAATTACTTTTTTTATTGCTACTCTCAATATTTTTGGTGTCATGCAATCACAATGATAAAAAACCCGCTTCAAAACTTATAAGTGCTGAAAACCTGCTTTATAATAACCTTGATCAGTTAACGCAGGTTATTATTCATGATGTATTTTCGCCACCCGTTTCAAGCCGCATTTATGCATATACCAATTTAGCGGTTTATGAAGTTATAAGACATTCAAAAACAGGTTATCCATCCCTGGCAGAAAAATTAAATGGTTTTCCACCTATGCCTCAGCCGTTTGGTAATGTAAAATATAATTATTCACTTGCCTCAACTAAAGCCTTTTTTACCGTGGCAAAAAAGGTTACTTTTTCAAAGGACACACTACAGAACTATGAAGACCTGGTATATAGCAATTTTAAAGAACGGCTTTCGCCTGCTGAGTATGATAGCTCGCTTGCTTTTGGTGACAGAGTCGGTAATGCAATTTTGGAAAGAACCAAGGTTGATAATTATAAACAAACACGGGGGATGCCGAAGGAATTGGGTAGTGAAGATGCCGGTAAATGGCGGCCAACACCTCCGGATTATCTTGATGCTTCAGAACCATACTGGAGTCAAATTTTACCGCTTGCCCTCGATTCCAATACTAAAATAGAATGCCCTAAGCCGCCGGCTTTCGACACTAATCGTAACAGCTTATTTTTTAAAAATGTACTTGAAGTTTATAACATCGGTAGAAATCTAACCGATAGTGAGCGCACCATTGCAAAGTATTGGGATGATAATCCTTTTGTTACTGAACATGCGGGGCATTTGATGTATGGTAACAAAAAAATTACACCTGTAGGGCATTGGATAGGGATAACCACGATTGCCTGTAAAATGAAAAAAGTTGATGCTGTTGAGGCAGCGCAAACTTTTGTATTAGCCTCTGTTGCTATGTATGATGTAATAATTACCTGTTGGGCAGAAAAATTTAGAAGCCGGGTGATAAGGCCAATTACAGTTATTAATGAAAGTGTAGA
>JANLXV010000206.1:0-1859 GCA_031365305.1 Chitinophagaceae bacterium | reverse complement strand
AAATTTAATGGCGCTTATTTTTATTTTCTTAATAATATATTTAATAAGCATCACCAGATAGGTATCAAGTATGATTGGTATGATCCCAACACAAAGGTATCAGGTGCTGAAATAGGAAAAAGCGGAACAAATATTAATGAGGCAAATATTAAATACACCACCATAGGCCTGGGTTATATTCATCATCTTAACGAGACATTAAAATTTCTACTCTGGTACGATATTGTAAAAAACGAATCTACCGCCTTGCCTGCTTATGCCGTTAACGTAAAGGATAATGTATTAACCTGCCGGCTGCAATTCAGGTTTTAATCTTTAATGTTTTATAGTTTTCTCTTAACTTAGAGTTTAACATTTGTTAACAATTTCAATATTCCCTAATAACATTGGCAGGATACTTTTGCTGCTGAAAAAATTATTTCGTTATGCTCCAATTACCAAAACGTTTTAGCTTACTCGTCGTTATTTTAGGCCTGTGTTTTTCGCTGCCTTCCTTTGCCCAAACACTCATAATACAGGGTAAGGTGGTTGATGATTCTGCTGCTGCTCCATTACAAGGTGTTACAGTTACCAATAAAAAAACTTCGGTAGTAACAGACCAGGCAGGGCAATTTTCAATCAATGTAAATAAAGGCGATAACCTGCAACTGACTTTTGTAGGCTATCAATCTAAAAATATTATTATAAAGAATGATGAGTTCCTGAATGTTTCTTTAGCATCATCTTCCCTTCAGTTAAATGAAGTTGTGGTTACAGCTTTGGGTATAAGAAAGGATGTAAAAAAATTAGGTTATGCTGTTCAGGAAGTGAAAGGTTCTGATCTGCTGAAGGCCCGTGAATCTAACCCCGTAAATAGTTTAACCGGTAAAGTAGCAGGTTTAAATGTAGGCATAAACCAGGAAATACTTGCGTCGCCAACTGTGCTTCTTCGCGGTTCGCCGCTTAACTTTTATGTAGTAGATGGTATCCCTGTAAATTCTGATACATGGAACCTTAGCCCTGATGACATTGAAACATACACTGTTCTTAAGGGGCCAACCGCTGCTGCATTGTATGGCAGCCGTGGAATTAACGGCGCTATATTAATAACCACAAAAAGAGGAAAGAAAAATACTAAAGGTTTTACAGTTGAATTTAACAGCAGCCTGCAGGTTAACAAAGGATTTATAGCCATTCCGAAGGTGCAGAACGAATATGGCGGTGGCGATAATCAACAATATGCTTTTGGAGATTATAACAGCAACGGTACCGGCTCAGGCGTAGCCGATATAGATTATGACGTATGGGTGCCGCTGATTTATTCAGGTTTATTGTTACCGCAATATGATGGTAAATATGACCCCTTAAAAGATTATACAACAACCTTTGCAAATGGCAGAACATTTGTTGGACACGTTGAGCCCACGCCATGGGTTTCCAGGGGAAAAGACAATCTGCAAAAATTTTTAAGAGCTGGGTTATTGAGTACGAACAATATCAATTTTTCAGCCGTTACTGACCGGTCAAATGTTCGCATGTCTGTATCCGAATCTCATCAAACAGGTATAACGCCTAATACACAAATGAACTCGGTTAATTTTAATGTATTTGGCAGTTATGATATTAGCGACAGGTTTAAGGTAGAAGGTAACATTAATTATAACCGCCAGTTCACGCCTAATATTCCCGATGCAGTGTATGGCCCAAACAGCATTATTTATAACATAGATATTTGGACAGGTGCCGACTGGAATGTAAAAGACCCTAACATCATTAATTATTGGCAACCCGGTAAAGAAGGCATTCAATCTAATTTCGTGGAATACAAACGTTACCACAACCCTTATTTCAGCAGTTACGAATGGTTAAGAAGTCATTAT
>JANLXV010000203.1:0-22191 GCA_031365305.1 Chitinophagaceae bacterium | reverse complement strand
ATTTAAATAATATAATGCCTGGTATAACAGGGCAGTCAATAACTCATCGTTGCTTTCTTTTAGCTGTTGCTGAATAACAGGCAGAGCGCTTGTCATATTGTTGGCGATCACTCTTAACAGCACATATATTTTTATTTGACTGTCGCCGGTTTGTAAGAAATTAAGCAGGAGTTTATGCCACTCATTATATCCTGATTGTTCTAAAAGACTTAAAGCATGAATAACCTGTTGGGGGTTGCTGCTTTCTGTTTTCCTGATGAGCAATTTTGTAATGCCTGCATCATCTAAAAACAATGTAGAGCCGGTGAAATAATCTTTTTTTAACAAGCCAACAAGCGTGGCGAGGTATTCTTTCTTAATAAAAAATACGCTTAAACACCATAGCACTAAAAACACGATAAGCAAGGCTGATACCTGTAAAATAGCAATATCGCCGCCATGCACACGCAAATAAAAAAAGAGAAATAAGCCGACAATTAATAAAGCAATTGGCATGGTATGCCCTTTTGCTGTAAGATGTCCCTTTAACCGGTCGTGCGGCTTTAAGGGTTGGAAGAGGATAAAAAATACAGGCTCCTGCAGTGTTGAGCGTAGCATTTCAGATAGTAAAACCATTATGCCAAATACATAAAAAGGCGACGCAAAGCTTTCGGGTGTTATGAGTAAAAAAGTTGTAATGATCAATAAAAGTATTGGCGTTACTAACAGGGAATTTGCAAGGCCTATGGCGGCAATCAGGCGGCTGCTGAATAACATTTTAAAGAACATGCCCATTAACCGGCCTGAAGCAAAAAACAAACCAATGAATGAAGCGATCTTTGTGCCTTCTTTAAACTTATATTTTACACCGGCTAAGAAAGTAAAATCCATTAAAGCAAAAATGATGTAGGAGAGCAAGGAAAAAATGGCGATAAAAAATACGATCCTGTTGCCAAAGAAACGGGTGATAATATTTTTTCTTTCACCGCCGGCGTACAGGTCATGCGAAGCATGTAAAGCATGTGAAGCAGCAGGATCTTCTACCGGCAAAAAGTTTGCTTTTCTGAATTTTTTAACCAGGAGCCATGCTATTGAGCCTGTAGTAATACTGACCCATAACAAATTATTTATGCCTATAAAAGGCACCAGCAAAGAGGCTGCAACATAGCCAAGGATTTTTGCCGGTATATCGCCTGCGCCAACAAGAGAAAATAAACGCCTGCTTTCCCGTACGTTAAATAACATAGATGCCATACCCCAAAAAGCGTAATTGATCAGCATGTAAATAATGAGGTACCAGCCGGCGAGCAATAAGGAAATCCATTTGTAAGGAAAAATGGTAAGGCATGCCCAAAAAGTTAACACAGACAATACCGAGAAGATAACCACAACTTCAAGAAGCTTTGAGGAGGAAAGATGCTTATCGTAATAACTATATATGCGATTAAAAATAATCAGCAACACGGCAGATAAAAGATAAACATACCGCAGCGCATTAATATGATAGATTGGGATAAAACTGGTAAGTGAACACGTAAATAAAAACGCTGTGGACACGCCCAATAAAAACTGTATGGCAAACAATTTTTTTACCAGTGGCGTTTCATGCGGCTTAATTTTTAGCAATGTAAAAATCCAGCTTCTCATGAATGCAGACCGTTTAATATTGATAGTGTTTCAGTAGCGGGCCATAATATGCAGCGGTGGCCGGCGGGTATCTTTAAGTGTTTCAAAATGACACCGGGTAAGCATTTTTTCATTTTTTATGAACTGAAGTATTTAGTTGTTTAATGTTATCTTCTTTTTTTGGGGCATAATGATCTGCCGCAAATTTTGTAAAAAAATGATGGGCTTTTAAAAAACGGTGTTGCTTATCAGCCCAGTCTTTACGGTTTTTTACAATACCTTTTTTCAAAAATTCTTTATACAAATCCTCTGATATTTTTTCAAATTTATCTGTACCTAAATAAAGCAGGTCGCCATCACACATAATTTCTTCCAGGCGATTTTTTGGCAACTGCGGTATTTTAGTTACCATGATAAGTTCACATATTCGTTCGATATCCTTGTCATCGAAACCAAAATCTGGCAGGTGTTTTTTAGCCACCCTGCAGGAAATTTCTTCATGATCGTGATAGCCTTCAATAAAGCCGGCATCGTGATAAGCTGCGGCTGTTGATAATAATGTATACTCTTTCTTATTAACCTTCTCGCACTTCGCTAAATACTGCACGGCTTCAACCACATCTTTAGTATGCTGCAGATTATGGTAAGTGAGCCAGCCCGGCAATTCATTCTTTAGCTTATCCAGTAAAAACAAATATGCTTTTTTAAACTGCATCATTTATATATTACGTGTTTCCTGCTTCTACAATATAAATAAAATTTCTGCTGTGTTTGATAAGTGCTCATAACAGCAGCAAACTGTTAATTTAAAAATTGCCTGTAATTATCCTGCCGCCTGTTTTTTGTATACTATAAAATGTTGAATTGGTAAAAATTCCCCGGTATAATTTCTTATAAAGCCATTTGCTTTTAATTCTATATCTAACTGCTTAATGGTGGTTTTATGTAATGGTAAAATAGGCACAGTTTTATCTTCCCCGCGGTATTCAATCAGCAACAGCCTGCCGCCTGGCTTTAAAGTTTTTTTTATGGCCTGCAGCATCTCATACGGGTATGCCAACTCATGATACACGTCAACCATAAAAGCCAGGTTAACGCTGTTGTCCGGCAGGTTCGGTGAGGTATCAGTTCCTTTAATCACTTCTATATTTTTTAAAGCAAGTTTAGATTTTTTATTATTGAGAAAATCAATCATGTCATCCTGTACATCTACGGCATATATTTTTCCTGCCGGTATTAGTGGCGCAATTTTAAAAGTAAAATAGCCTGTGCCTGCACCAATGTCAGCAACAACATCATTTTGCTTCAGATGCATATTTTGTATCGCCAATAATGTATTCTCCTCTTTCTGCCGTTCGCTTCTTTCCAGCCAGTCACTGCCGCTTGCACCCATAATGTGCGCTATTTGCCTGCCTTTGTAATACTTGCCAATGCCATCTGCCGATGCGTTATTGTAAGTATAGATCGAATCATTTTGTTTAGTACCAATTGAATTTGCCGGCTGGGTTTTGCAATGGTTAAATACCAGGCTTAAAACAATAAACAGGTGAATAGAATAGTATTTCATCATTGCATTTACGTCTTATCTATTTCAAAAAATACTTTACAAGGTTATCCCATTCTTCTTTAAAAGTGCCGGCAGGCCTGCTTTTGCCGGCTTTGTTGTACCAGTAGTCTGCATTAAAACTATCGCCCTCTTTCCTGTGCAGGTAAGCATGAATCCACGACGCATTGTTATCATTTAGATCCTGCACAATGTTGTGAGATGCCTCCCAGTCAGCGTTAGCATCATACCACAACGCTTTTAAATACAGGGAAATGTCCTCAGCAGGAGAATCATTCTTAATGGTTTTTACAAAGTCATCAAACCTATCCTGTTCCATCAATAATATTTTTTTATGTAAAGTTGAGATAATCCATCAATTTTAAACCTTGTTATTATTTGTAAACAGCCATATAGCTTTATGAAATCCAAAGAGGCGTCTTCAAATATTTTACTGAACATGCATCCGCTGCAAAGAGTGCTGATAAGTATTGTATTCAGTGTAATTATTTTTTTTTCAATAAGGCCGGCACATTTCAACGGCTGGCTTACGCTGCTGGTGCTTTGGGTGAGCTTTGCCTTGTCGTTTTTAATCACGAGCGGGGTTGTGCTTTTAAAACGTTCACGTGCCCAAATAAAAAATATTGCCAGCGGGCAGGATGGCACTAAATTTTTTGTACTCATAGCCATTCTTTTCGCATCATTTGCCAGCATGGGTGCTGTACTGGTTATCATACTTCCTAAAGGTGCGGGTAATGCACCGGAAAGTGTTTACCTGCCGGTTGGTATAGCTTCAATGGTGTTAAGTTGGGTGATGGTACATACAACAATGACATTTCATTATGCGCATTTATATTATAATCCTTCTAAAAACAGACCTGCAGGTATTGCCGGTGGGTTGAAATTTCCGGAGCCTGAATCGCCGGCCTACCTTGATTTTGCTTATTTTTCTTTTGTGATCGGCATGACGTTCCAGGTGTCAGATGTACAGGTAACCTCTTCAGACATGCGTAAGCAGGTGCTGCTCCATAGCTTGCTGGCTTTTGCCTTAAACACTTTTGTGGTGGCGCTTACTATTAATGTTATTGCCGGCCTTACAAAATAAAAGCAGTGAGCAGTGAACAGTGAAAAATTTGATTGTGGCAAATAGTTAGAAAGCATTTCTTACCCTGAAGAGACATTTATCGTTCATTGTTCGTTGATCATTGTTCACTGCCATTAAACTTGCTGCCTGTTGCCCTGTACGTTTGAAAAGGAATTTTTAAAAGATTTTTGATGCCGGCATTTTCTTCAGGAAGCATGTGTGTGTCAAGGCCATAAACCAGCTTATCTTTTTTGAGCGTTTTGAATGTGCCAAAAACCCTGTCCCATATTGAAAAGATGTTTGCATAATTAGAATCAGTGTAGGGTTGTACATAATGATGATGCACCTTGTGCATGTTTGGCGAAACAATGATATAACTAAGCCATGCATCAAATTTATCTGGTAAACTGATATTGGCATGGTTAAACTGTGATAATAGGGCAGACAAAGCCTGGTATAACATGAGCAGCCAAAAGGGTGCGCCGGTTACAAATATGGCTAATAAAGTAAATAACAATCTGAATACGCTTTCACCAGGGTGGTGCCGGTTAGCTGTTGTAGTATCTACATATTGATCAGCATGATGAATGATGTGAAATTTCCACATCCATTTTATTTTATGTTGTAAAAAATGGATAAGCCAGGCGCCCACAAGGTCTAATAACAGTAGGCCTGCAATCGTGTAGAGCCAAAGCGGTAATGTAACAATGTTTAAAAGCCCGGCATGGTGTAAGGCCATAAAATCACAGGTCTTAATAATTAAAAAAGCTAATAAAAAATTAATGATGATGGTGGTGATGGTAAAAAAGATATTGATTAAAGCATGCCGTGGTTTAGAATATGATAACTTAACGAAAGGTATGGCATATTCAAGCGCATAAAATAAAAACAGTCCTCCTGCAAGCAGTAAACTACGGTGAAGCGAAGGAATATGTTCAAAGTATTCTTTCATTATCCTTACCTAAAGTTCTGAAACATTCCCCGGCTTTTCAACAGCAGTTCTTTTGTAATTTTCTTAACCTGTACCTGCCTAATTTTAACCAAAAAAATATATGCGGATATTGTTAGGATTTATTTGTTCGGGTTTTTTAATGACGGCATACAGCCAAAAAACTGTAGAGATAACAGACACCAGGAATCAAAGGGAATCATTTGCGAAAGTTGTACAAAAAGATATAAGGGCTGATGTAGCCACTTTTGCTATGGGTGGGGTAGATGAAAGTGTTGGCAAAGAACCTCTACAAAAAATAACTTTCACGGCCCTATCACCGGATTCTATAACTTTTGAGGATGAGGGTATCAAAGCAACCATTTACATCTCCGGATTTGACCCGACAAAACATAAGCTGGATTATGATGAAAAAACTCTAACAAGAATTGATCGTAAAACATATTATGGCGCTTACGGTGCCATACCGGAATCTGGTATAAAGAAAATAGAAATGATTGTTGATGGCGATACAGTTATCATTCCGCCCATAGCATACGCTGATGTATATAATCCTAAATTGTATTATACAGATAAAGGCGGTGTAGAAAGATCAGCAAATGCCGTGTACAAATCGAAAGACGGCCACAGGGTTTATCTCTATCTTTTTACTAAAGACGCTACAGGCAGCTATGAAGTTACCTGGGTGATACAGGATAAAAAATACCTGCGGAGGATTTTAAATTATGGATTTATGTAATTATTGACATGCATTTATCTATTGACCAGGTTTTCATAAAAAGTTAACCATATTTTGTTAGCAGGGTTATGCTAATACTCCCATGGCTGGCCCGCCCCCATCAGCCAGTAACAAACTAAAATCGCCACATGTACTTGCTGAAATTTTGCTTCGTTTTTGGATACTAAATTTTAGTGGTACTGAACTATATTTTGTTAGAAGTGTTCCTGTAATACAATAATTTTATTTAAAACTTACCATAATGAATATCTCTCTTAAAAATTATATGGCCATAGCTGTTATGCTTATAAGCTCCTGTAATTCTTCAACAACAGAAAAGGCTACAGCTACAGATTCAACGGGTAACATGTCCATGAACAATTCATCGGCAGAAATAAAAATAAAAGAAGAGCCGGTAACTTATAAAGATGATACGGTAACACTTAAAGGTTATGTAACCTATAATGAAAATGCCAAAGGAAAGCGGCCTGCTGTATTGGTAGTGCCTGAATGGTGGGGTATAGGAAATTATACAAGAGGCAGGGCAAAACAGTTGGCCGAATCAGGCTATATAGCCATGGCTGTTGATATGTATGGTAATGGCAAGGAGGCGGATAACCCCAAAGATGCGCAGGCTTATGCTATGCCCTTTTATCAGAACCCGGTAATGACTAAAACAAGGATTGATGCCGCCCTGGCAATCATTAAAAGCTATGCGCAAACGGATACATCAAAAGTTGCGGCTATTGGTTACTGTTATGGTGGTTTTGTTGTATTGAATGCTGCCAAGCAAGGGGCTGATCTGAAAGGTGTAGTAAGCTTTCATGGAAATTTAACCGGTGTTGCACCTGATAAAAAATTATTAAAAGCCCAGGTACTGGTTTGCCATGGTGAGGCTGATAAATTTGTTTCCCGGAAAGAAGTAGATGCCTTCAAAAAATCTATGGATTCTGTCGGGGCAACTTATACTTTTAAATCTTACGCAAACTCTACACATGCTTTTACTAACCCGGAAGCAACCGTTAAAGGCAAAAAATTCAATATGCCAATTGAGTATAATGCTGCCGCAGACACGGCTTCGTGGAATGATATGACAAATTTTTTTAAGAAGATATTTTAGGGAGAATTTTTTTGAACCACAATAGTTACATAGGCACATAGAAAAAATTATATTGATGGTATTCTTTGTGAAATCCTATGGTATCCTATGTGCCTATTGTGGTTAATTATTAATAGACTTTGCTTTTACCTTCTAAACTTGTGTACGAAGATTATTTTAAACTATAATAAGCACACAAGGAAACTTAAATAACACGCACCACAAGCGGCAGGCTTTATAATGACTCATTGACTCCCGCCGATTGACTAATCATTTTCATCTGGCAAATATTTTGTTATTAAAAATTTCATTATTACCCATTAAATATTTCCCCACGGCAAAGTATTCTAAAAAAGCCCAGGATAAAGTAGAGGACAACATGCATGAAATGAAAAAGGGCAAGTTGAAATCCGGCTCAGGCCAAAAGGTTACTAACCCTAAACAGGCTATTGCAATTGGCCTTTCCCAAGCCGGTAAGGCTGGCGCAAAAGTGCCTAAAAAGACGGCTTCAAAAAAAAGTAGCTTCTAAAAAAACAGCCGCAAAAAAAACGGCAACTAAAAAAGCTGCCGCTAAAAAGAAATAATGAATGCATTTGTAGCATCCCACAATTGAGTTTAATTATACACTTTTAGTTGTGTAGGCCTTAAGCCCCTCTCCCCTTAGAGGAGAGGGTTGGGGTGAGGCGTCTACTGCATACCCGGACCACCGCTATAACTTTGCATGTAATCAATCTTTCCATCTTTATTAAAGCGCCAGATCTCATGAATTTCCCGGCCTTGCTTTTTGCCATCAGCCATCACATCATCTTCATGACCCCAAACAGCCACCCAGTCTTCATTGGTATCCAGGCTTTTTAAGGCAACCGCCGCAATAATATTACTTTTTGCACTCGTCATGCTGCCACGATAATCCATCGCCATTTTCATATTATCAGCTTTCCCGCTTGTCATCGTACCATTTTCATGCATCATCATTAGGGTATCTGCAAAATAGTCGTGGCGGCTAAATTGGTTGTCGTCCCAATCTTTCCACAGGTCCACCACCATCTTTGCATAAGCGGCATTGCCAATAGCAAAATTTGAATATCTCGGCGAATAATCCATAGACATAGAAGATGAACTGCCGGCTGAATTATTCATTGATGCCATGGTATCACCTTTCATTTTTGTTTCATCCGGTGTCACCTTCATCTTGCCTTCATCGTCCTTTACTTTGTACTTATCATCCTTGTCTTTCACCTTTACATTTTTCGCTTTGTCTTTCATCTTGCTCTTATCTTCTTTGGTTTTTACAGTTTCCTGCGCTGAAAGCTGCATGGTGCCTAAAAGGATTATCACCATACACAACATTTTTAATAACGATTTCATGTTTAAATTTTTTGCGTTAAAGATTAAATAGAATAAAGCATTAGCCTGTAGGCTACAGAAGGTAAAGACCGGCATTTTTCTCAGGAGGTTGCATTTTTCCTTAGCAATTTATACAAGCGGATAGCAGCCATCAGCAAAAAAATAAATACCCAAAGGCCAGCCAAACCATATATAACGCTCAACCCTTGCTTAACCACAGCCAGCATAACAATTGCCAGCAAAAACACGGTGGCCACTTCGTTCCATATTCTTAATTGCTGTGAAGTAAATTTAAAGATTCCCTTTAACTGATCACTGTAAATTTTTTGCAGGGTAAAGTGATACACATATAATCCGGCTACAAAGCCAAGCTTAACCCATAACCAGGAAGGCAGGCTGCCGTATAAAACCCCCATCCACGTGCCAAAAATTAAAGTAAGAATGGCCGACGGCCAGGTAATGCCAAGCCATAACCGCCTGATCATTATGGTAAATTGTTTTTGAAGAATTGTTTTTTCGGGCACAGGTTTTTCTGCCGCCTCGGTATTATAAATAAACAGTCTAACTATATAAAAAAGTCCACTGAACCATGTGACAATAAAAATGATGTGCAGCGCTTTTACGTAATTGTACATGGAGGATTTTGATATGTAGAATTTTAAATTATTTACAAAAAAATGAACGGGCATTGGCATTCACCATTTAAAATCCCTCATTCACCATTAACAACACTTACCCAGCCTGCTAAAGCCTTTACCCAGAAAGGATGTACATTAAGACAAGGTATCATTTCATATTTTTCACCACCGGCGTTTATAAAAATTTCTTTGCCACGTATGGCAATTTCTTCAAGTGTTTCCAGGCAATCACTCACAAATGCTGGACAGATTATTTTTAAATTTTTAATTCCTTCTTTTGGCATTTCCTCAAGGCGTACGTCGGTAAAAGGGGTAAGCCAGCCTTTGCCTAACCTCGATTGAAATGAAATGCTGTACTTATCTTTTGATACACCCAACAGTTTAGCGACTTCATGCGTTGTTGTGATCACCTGGTGGCGATAGCAAAACTGGTGAGCCGCGGAAGGTATGCTGCAACAATCCGGCGATTGCAGGCAATGATTTCCTGTTACATCACTCTTCATAATGTGCCTGCCCGGAACGCCATGGTAACTGAAAAGAATGTGATCATAGTCATCCTGTAAATACGGCCTTGTATTTTCAGCTAAAGCTTCCAGGTAGGCAGGGTTATTATAAAAAGGCTGAATAAAATCTAAAGTGAAAGGATATTTATTTTTTAAATAAACTTCTTTGGCAGATTCAACAGCCGTTTCAAAACTTGACATGGCATAGTGTGGATACAACGGCACGGCAATAACTTCAGTTACCTGCGGATGATTTTTTAAGATGTTATTAAAGGCAAATTCAGGAGATGGATTGCCATAACGCATAGCAATTTCAACAGGATGTTCAATCTCTTTTTGCAAAGCTTCCTGCAGCCGCTTTGTCATCACTACCAATGGCGACCCTTCATCGGTCCAGATGGTTTTATAAGCCTCGGCCGATTTAGGCGCTCTAAAGGGCACAATAATACCTTTAACCAAAAGTGAACGCACAAGCCATGATTTATCTATCACCCGTTCATCCATCAAAAATTGCTTAAGATATTTTTTTACATCAGGCACCTTTGTAGAGTCCGGTGAGCCGAGATTCATTAGTAACACAGCCTTTATTGCGGTGGATGCCATAATTTTAAATTATGCAAATGTAAGGTGAGGCTTGTTTTGAAACATGAGATTTCTCTTACTGCAGAAATCACGATTCAACAATGCTCCTTACAACTGTTTTATGACTTACGCATGACTTTTCCCCATCATCATGCAAATACTTTTGCCATACATACATGAACAACGATATTCCTCATAAGCTTTCGCATTTCTCTGTTGCAGGAATAAACTACCGTAAAAGTGATGTGAACATCAGAGGTAAATTCTCTTTGTCCGGAGATCAATGCCAGCATGTACTATCTCAGTCTTTGCAAAAAAATATACCAGGGGTTTTTGTTTTATCAACCTGTAACCGTACAGAAGTTTATGGCTTATGTAACGATCCCGGTGATCTTATAGAATTGTTATGCCTGCATACACAAGGCACCGTGCAGGATTTTTTGCAGCACGGTTATGTGTTACAGGGCTTAGATGCTGCTGATCATCTTTTTAAAGTATCTGCAGGCTTAGACTCACAAATTGTTGGTGATTATGAAATTTTAGCGCAGTTAAAACATGCGGTGAATTTTGCCAAAGAGCATGGCTCCATAAATGGGTTTGTAGAACGCATCATTAATTATGCACTGCAGGCCTCAAAAGATATTAAAACAAAAACCAACCTTAGTTCAGGCACAGTAAGTGTATCCTATGCGGCGATTGAGATCATCAGGGAAAAAATCGAAAACATTACAGGAAAAAAAATATTACTTGTGGGTACGGGTAAGTTTGGCAATCATATCGCAAAAAATTTAAAAAATTATTTCCCGCATACTCAGCTTTCAATCAGCAACCGTACAAACGATAAAGCCGGCAAATTGGCGCAATTGTGTAATGCAAATTTTGTGTTGTATGATGATTTGCAAGCGGCTGTTCTGGAACATGACATTATCATTGTAAGCTCTGCGGCAGAAAATTATATTATAACGCCTTCTTTTTTTAGTGATGATAAGCCAAGGCTTATTCTTGATTTATCTATTCCGCAAAATGTAGATCCGGAAGTTGGTAAGATGCCCGGCGTACACTTAATGAATGTGGATGAGATATCAGCCATTCTTGATAAAACCATCGGCAGGCGCAAAGCAGAAATCCCGAAGGCGCTTCTTATTATTGGTGATACCATTAATGAACTTAAGGACTGGTATGGTATGCAGGCTAATGTTCCCGTGCTTCGTAAAATAAAAACACATCTGCACCAGCTAAGCAAAGAAGACTCTACAGAATGCACGGATAAAATACACAAGGCTGTGTCTTCTTTAGCCATTCAACTCAAACAAAAAAATAATAAAGGCTGTCAATTCATTCATGCTATGAATGATTACCTGCACAGGAATTAGTATGACAGCACCGCTGAAAATAGGAACCCGTGAAAGTGAATTAGCAAAGTGGCAGGCCAATCTTGTTAAGAACTTGCTACACGATATTGGTGTTGAATCAGAATTAGTTTACATTTCAAGCGAAGGTGATATTGATGTGGTTACACCGCTGTACGATATGGGCGTGCAGGGCATCTTTACAAAAACCCTTGATGCAGTGTTGCTTAATAAGCGCATTGATATCGCCGTGCATTCTTATAAAGATGTACCCACACAATTACCCGTCGGTGTGCAGCAGGTTGCGGTTTTAAAACGTGGCTCACATAAAGATGTTTTGGTATTGAAAGATTTAAATGATGACACCCTTCATTCCTTTGGCATAAACAGTAATGACGGAGAGTTAGTTTGGCGTAAAGATGTAACGCCATCCACAAAGCACATTATTGCAACAAGCAGTGTGAGGCGAAAAGCGCAATGGCTGCGCCGATATCCGGATGATCAAATGGAAAATCTGCGTGGTAATATAAATACACGTTTGCAAAAACTTAATGATAGTAACTGGCACGGAGCCATCTTTGCTGCAGCAGGGTTGGAAAGAATAGGGTTAAGGCCGAAACATGCCATTGATCTGGATTGGATGCTACCTGCACCGGCGCAAGGGGCCATTGTAATTGTTTGCAGAACGGAAGATCAGGAAATATTTGAGAACTGCAGGCAACTAAATGATGAGCATACCGAGAAAGCCACAGCAGTTGAAAAAAGTTTTTTAAAAGCCTTAATGGGCGGATGTTCTACGCCAATTGGTGCGTTGGCAAAAATTGATGGCGATAACATTCATTTCACCGGTAACATTTGTTCAACCAATGGAAATGAAATTATTACTGTGACAAAGTCAGGCTCGGTAGATGATTATAATTTAATTGCAATCAATGCTGCCGAAGAAATTAAAAGTAACCCTGCGGCTTTACGTATCATGACTGAGATCCACCATGAGTCATGATCAGTTTACGATATTAAGCACAAGACTTCTTTCAAAAGCCATTATAGAAGTGGCTGCGGAAAAAAATGTTTGTGTTGAAGTGATTGAATTTATTACAACTGAAGCCATTGCTGATGATAAAACAATCAGCGCTATTAAAACATTTTTAAAGCAGGCCTGTACAGTTGTATTCACCAGCATGAATGCTGTAGAAGTAGTCGCAGAGCAGATTGAGAAAGTACCTGACTGGCGGATTTATTCAATGGGTAACACCACTAAGAATCTTGTTCATAAATATTTCGGTGATGTAATTATTGATACCGGACATAATGCAACTGATCTTGCCAAGGCTATAGTTGCCAACAGAGAACATGAAGTAGTATTTTTTTGTGGCGATAAACGACGTGACGAACTGCCGGAAATATTAGAAAGAAATAATATTTTAATCAGCGAGTTGATTATTTATAAAACAATTCTTCTTGAGGAAAAAATAAGTAAACAATACGATGGTATATTGTTTTATAGCCCAAGTGCTGTTGAAAGTTTTTTTAAGAATAATAATATCAATGACATCACTGTTTTATTCGCCATTGGCGATACCACTGCTTCTGCAATTAAAGAGTATACATCAAATAAAATAGTGATTGGCGATGAAGCCGGCAAAGATAAACTTGTTGAAAAAGCAATAGGCTTTTATCAGAATAAAACAGGTATAAAAAAAATACTTAAATAAAATTTTCTATACCTCTATTTTGAAGAGAGGTTTGAAGCAAGGCCACCATGAAAAACGATTTACTACTTAGAGCATTACGAAACGAAAAAGTTGAGCGCCCACCAGTTTGGATGATGCGCCAGGCGGGCAGGTATTTGCCGGATTACATTAAACTTAGAAATAAGTATGATTTTTTTACGAGAGTTCAAACCCCTGAACTGGCCTGTGAAATAACCATGCAGCCCGTTGACCAGGTTGGTGTTGACGCTGCCATAATATTTTCTGACATATTGGTTATTCCGCAGGCTATGGGTGTTGAGGTGTTGATGGAAGAAGGCCGTGGGCCTGTGTTGCCGCTGGTTATAAAGACTGATGCAGATATCCAGGCCCTAATCATGAATGAAGTTGAAGACCGTTTAAAATATGTTACAGATGCCCTGAGTCTTACAAAAAAAACATTAAACGACAGGATACCTTTGATAGGTTTTGCAGGAGCACCATTTACCATTTTGTGTTATATGGTTGAAGGCAAAGGCAGCAAAACGTGGGATAAGGCCAAGCAATTTTGTTTTACAACACCCGAACTTGCACATAAATTATTACAAAAAATCACCGACGTTACTATAACGTATTTAAGGGCACAGGCCAAAGCAGGCGCTGATGTTTTGCAGGTATTTGATAGCTGGAGCGGTACATTGAGCCCGGCAGATTTTGCAACATTTGCACAACCTTACTTAATACAAATTGCTGATGCTTTAAAAGATATCGTACCTGTTATTCTTTTCCCCAAAGGCAGTTGGTATGCATTGGAGGAACTCTCAAAAAGCAGCGCTGCGGGTATTGGTATTGATTGGTGCATCTCCCCAAAAACCGCAAGAGCCTTTGCCGGCAATAAAACTTTGCAGGGTAATTTTGATCCGGCTAAATTGTTATTGCCTCCTGATCAAATTAAAAAAGAAGTTACTGAAATGATCAACCATTTTGGTATGCAGAATTATATTGCTAACCTTGGTCATGGTATTACGCCTAATGTGCCTGTTGAAAATGCTATTGCTTTTGTAGAGGCAGTTAAAGAATATTCAGCCTGATGATAAGTGCTTAAAAATGCCACAACTATTATCCACACAAAATGATTTTTATCCGGGCAGCGAAGCCTGGGTAGATATTGTGCAACAGTTACAGGATAACATTTGTGTGGCATTAGAAAACGTGGATGGCAAAGCAAAATTTAAAGAGGATGATTGGCAAAGAGAAGAAGGCGGTGGTGGAAAAACAAGAGTAATTGAAAACGGAAATATTTTTGAGAAAGGTGGTGTAAATACTTCTGTTGTGTACGGCGATGTAACTGAACCCATGCGCAAGCAACTTAATATAGAAGGTTCAAAATGGTTCGCAAGCGGCATAAGTATTGTAATTCATCCCTTAAATCCTTTTGTGCCTACTGTTCATTGTAATTACCGCATGTTCCTGTTGTATGACGAAGAAATGACTATCCTCGATCAATGGTTTGGTGGCGGTACAGACCTTACGCCTTATTATTTATATGAAGAAGATGCTGTTCATTTTCATTCAATATATAAAAATATTTGTGAGGCATTTGAAACAGGCTTTTATCAAACATGTAAAATTGATTGCGACAATTATTTTGTGAATCGCCATAGAAATAATGAACGTCGTGGCATTGGCGGCATATTTTATGATTATAAAAGACCGGGCGAAACAAAGTCGGTGTATGACTGGATGAACTTTGGAAAAGATTGTGGCAATGCATTTACAACAGCATATATTCCTATTGTTCAAAAACGATCCTCAATGCCATATACTGCTGCAAACCGTTACTGGCAGGAGATCAGGCGTGGCAGGTACACAGAGTTTAACCTGATACATGACAGGGGAACATTGTTTGGCCTAAAAACAAATGGTCGCACTGAAAGTATATTAATGAGCCTTCCGCCGACAGCAAGATTTGATTATAATTTTGAACCTGAAAAGGGCAGTGAAGAAGATAAATTGTTACAGGCATGTTTGAATCCACAAGAATGGAGTTGATCAAACTACTGCTTCAAAAAAAATTCATTATTTAAAGTAAATTTGAATAAAGATTTGAAAATGAGTCTTACAGAAAAAAAGGATACGCTCTTGCACATTGTGCAGCATGCTGATGATAAGCTAACCGGCTTATTGATAGCGCTGGCAAATGAGTATAATACATTTAATACAAAATATTCTGACGAAGAAATTGAAAGCTTTTATAAAGAAAGAGACAGTCTCTTGGCAGATAACAAATCAAGCTATACACCGGCACAGTTTCATGATTTAATTCGCAACAAAAAATAATGCAGTATGAATTAATAATGTCCGCAATTACCTTTGATGAAACGGACAATGCTTTTAGCTTTTATGAAATTCAATCGCCTGGCCTGGATGAGCGCTTTCTAAAATCACGTGAAGATGCTTACAAAAAATTATCTCATTCACCCCAGTTTTATAGCTACATTAATTCTGCAAAAGATTTAAGAGATATTAAGATTGATAATTTTCCTTTCGTGATTATTTTTAAAATTATTAAAATCAGGTTTTTGTCTTGAGAGTCTTTAACACAAATCGTGATCCTCTTTCAATAAAAAATTTTATATGATTGTTCGCCATAGAACCCTTCGTCATTCATCGGCCATAAGAAGCCTTGTTGCTGAAACAAGATTAACTGTTGATGACTTTATTGTGCCGTTATTCATTGATGAAGGAAATAATGTAAAAACAGAGATTGGTTCTATGCCGGGTTACTATCGCATGAGTCTTGATAATACTGTAAAGGAAGTGAAGGATTTATACGCCTTGGGTTTAAAGTGTGTATTGTTATTTGTAAAAGCAAAAGATGAAACAAAAGATAATAAAGGCACAGAAGCCTTAAACCCAAATGGCTTAATGCAGAGAAGTATAAAAGCGATTAAAGATGCTATACCGGAAATGCTGGTAATGACAGATGTGGCGCTTGATCCTTATTCATCTTATGGCCATGATGGCATTGTAGAAAATAATGAAATTGTTAATGATGCTACTGTTGAAGTGCTGGCGAAAATGAGTGTGTCACATGCGATGGCAGGAGCGGATTTTGTGGCACCCAGCGATATGATGGATGGGCGAATCGGCGCAATCAGGCAAGCGCTTGAGCAAAACAATTTTACTAAAACAGGTATCATGGCTTATAGCGCTAAATATGCCTCCTGTTTCTACGGGCCGTTTAGAGATGCGCTTGATTCAGCACCTGGTTTCGGCGATAAGAAAACGTACCAGATGGATTATGCCAATCGTATTGAAGCAGTGAAAGAAGCGTTACTTGATGTGGAAGAAGGTGCAGATATTGTAATGGTTAAACCCGGGTTACCTTACCTGGATATTGTTCGTGAAGTTAAGAACGCAGTAAAAGTTCCTGTTAGCGTTTATAACATAAGCGGCGAATATGCAATGATAAAAGCCTCTGCAAAAATGGGTTGGCTCAATGAAGACAAAGCTATCCTGGAAACATTGACATCTATAAAAAGAGCTGGCGCCGATCTTATTGCAACCTACTTTGCAAAAGATGCAGCCAGGCTTATTAATAGTCAGTAGGTCATTGGTCAATGGTCATTGGGTTCAGTAAGTCAACAGTCAATGTGTATACGTTTACAACATGACTCATTAGATCAATAGTGCAAATTAAATATTCAATTTTGATGACTAATGATTTAGTAACCAATAACCAGATAACTGATAAATCCAATAACCTTGACCAATGACTCAATGACAAATGACATTATGATGAATATTTCAAAAAGCGAAACACTTTTCTCAAGAGCCAAAGCATCAATACCGGGTGGTGTTAACTCGCCGGTTAGGGCATTTAAAAGCGTTGGTGGAAATCCAATATTTATAAAATCTGCTAAGGGCGCTTACCTGTTTGATGAAGATGGCAACAGGTATATTGATTATATCAATTCCTGGGGACCAATGATCCTTGGTCACGCACACGAATCGGTAATTGAAGCCATCAGGCAAAAAGCATCGTCTTCAACTTCTTTTGGTGCGCCTACTTTACTGGAAATAGAAATGGCTGAACTCATTAAAGAGATGTGCCCGAATATAGATATGGTCAGGATGGTGAGTAGCGGCACAGAAGCCTGCATGAGTGCTGTGCGGCTTGCCCGTGGTTATACCGGTAAAAATAAGATCATCAAATTTGATGGACATTATCATGGTCATGCAGATTGTTTTTTAGTGAATGCCGGCAGCGGTTTGGCAACACTCAATATACAGGCTGTGCCGGGTGTAACAGTCGGCGTGTCTTCCGATACATTGACGGCGCCTTTTAATGATATTGATGCAGTTAATCAACTTATCAAAAATAATAAAAATGAAATTGCGGCTTTAATTCTTGAGCCGGTTTGTGGTAACATGGGTTGCATTCTTCCGGAGCCTGGTTATTTGGAACATTTACGCAAGGTTTGCACTGCTGAAAATATTGTATTGATCTTTGATGAAGTGATGACTGGTTTCAGACTTGCTTCGGGCGGTGCGCAACAAAAATTGAAAATTGATGCTGACCTGGTTACTTATGGTAAAGTGATTGGCGGAGGCTTGCCTGTTGGCGCTTTCGGTGGAAGACGGGAAATTATGGAACACATAGCACCCTTGGGTAAAGTTTACCAGGCCGGAACCTTAAGCGGCAATCCTATTGCAATGATTGCAGGTTATACAACACTTAACGAATTGCGTGTGCATCCTGAAATTTATGATGGGCTTGAGAACAAATGCAAATATTTGGCTGATGGTCTTCACAAAATATTTGATCAAAAAGGAATATTACACCAGGTGAATAGAATGGGCAGTATGATAAGCCTTCATTTTTGCAACCATAAAGTGAAAGATTTTTCCGGTGCATCATCAGCAGACATTGTATTGTTTAATAAGTTGTTTCATCATTTATTATCAAGTGGCATTTACCTTCCGCCATCAGCCTATGAAAGCTGGTTCCTGAGCAATGCATTGTCTTATGATGATCTGGATGAAACACTTAACGCCATCGAAAAATTTTAGTATTCACGCAAAGATGCAAAGTAGTAAAGCCGCAAATAAAAAATAGCAAAGAATAAGAAAATAGATTTAATAAAACGTTTAAAAACTTTGCTCCTTAGCGACTTTGCGTGAAAAATAATAATGCTATGACAAGGGAAGAAAAATTTATGGCAGAAGCAATTGCCTTGTCACAACAAGCAATTGAGCGCAAAGAAGGCGGCCCTTTTGGTTGTGTGATTGTAAAAGATGGTGTTGTAATTGGCCGCGGATATAATAAGGTTGTACTCACCAACGATCCGACAGCACATGCTGAAATTGTTGCCATAAGAGAGGCCTGTCAAAACATCAACAATTTTCATTTGGAAGGCTGTGAAGTATATACCTCATGCGAGCCTTGCCCCATGTGTCTTTCTGCCATTTATTGGGCAAGAGCAAAGGCTATATATTTTGCTAATACACGGCAGGATGCGGCTGATATTGGCTTTGATGATGATGTTCATTATGACGAAATGAAGCTTGATCATCCTGACAGGAAAATATTTTGTGTAAATATTTTAAGAGATGAGGCACAGAAAGTATTCGAAGCGTTTAAAAAAGATCCTGCACGAAACTTATATTAAAGATGTCTTTAACAATCATTTTAAGAACATGGCCGGGTTTTAGAAACCGTATGATTTTTATCCTCCTGATGTTTATCCTTTTCTCTTTAAAAGTATTTTGCCAGGATGATTCATTACAAAACATTAGCCTGCCTGCCATCAACATTAAAGCCTTCGGCCAAAATAAAAAACTCAAGGAAATACCGGCCGCAATAAGCTATGTTAACAAACAAACACTCCGGTCTTTTGGGAACACTTCTGTTGTGCAGGCCTTTAATACTTCGCCTGGTGTAAGAATGGAAGAGCGTTCGCCCGGCAGCTACCGTATCAACATCCGGGGAAGCTCTTTACGCTCCCCGTTTGGTGTAAGGAATGTGAAGATCTATTATAACGATCTCGTTTTTACTGATCCCGGCGGCCAGTCATACCTTAATCAATTGGGTTATTATAATTTTAATTCCGTCGAAATTATAAAAGGCGCCAACAACAGCTTATATGGTGCAGGTAATGGCGGCGTAATGTTAATTGAAAGCCTGAAGAGTAGCGATAGCGCAGCACTGTTTGCTGAATATACAACCGGTAGTTTCGGCTTACAAAACGGCTATGTTTCTGCGACAAGCAAATCTGGTAAGGTCATTAATAAAATTGGCGTTCAATATTTAAAAAGTAACGGTTATCGTGAGCATAGCGATCTTCGGAAAACAGTGTTAAGCTGGAATAGCTTAGCTGAAACAGGGAAAAATAATTTGCTCTCTACTTCCTTTTTGTATGCAGACCAGTTTTATGAAACACCCGGTGCCCTTACTTTTGCAGAGTTCTCTGTTGATCCAAAACGATCAAGACCAGCTACCGCTGTGTTTCCTTCAGCGCAGAGTGCCAATGCAGCGATCTACCAAAAAATGTTTTTGGCCGGTGCATCTTATCATCAACAATTCACATCAAACTTCACTAATAAAACAAGTTTGTATGGAATGTTTACACAGCTTCGAAACCCTAATATCAATAACTATGATTTTAGTTCTGAACCACATACCGGTGGGAGAACGGTGTTCACTTATATCAGCAAAAACAAAGCAAATCTTCAGTTAGATGCAGGCGCTGAAATACAAAAAGGTTTTACAACAGTGAAGGTTTACAGGAATAAAGCAGGCAATGCCGATACGTTAAGAAGCACGGATGATATCAGCAATAGGCAGTATTTAATTTTTGGTCAGGCTACTTTAGATATAAGAAGCATTACGGTAGTTGCAGGCGCAAGTCTTAATAATTTTTTAGTTAAGTTCCAGCGTTTTTTGCCGGCTGCAACCGGGCCTCAGCAAACTGAATTTAAAAATCAATGGTCGCCACGTTTGGCAGTAATGAAAAAATTCAAAGCCGTTAATTTGTATTCAAGTATTGCCCGGGGATTTTCGCCACCAACAACATCTGAGTTGCTGCCAACCGGCGGGGCAATAAATGCCAATCTCTTGCCGGAAAATGGCGTTACCATTGAATTAGGCGTAAAGTCTGCATTATTAAATAACAAACTATACATAGATGTAAATGGATTTTTCTATAACCTTAAAAATACCATTGTTCAAAGAAGAGATGCAGGTGGGGGCAACTATTTTATCAATGCCGGCAAAACAAAGCAACGTGGCCTTGAAGCGTTATTAAATTACCAGGATATTTTTAAAAGCCCTTCTATAACCGGCAGCAAGCTTTGGCTTGCCTATACCTTTAGTAATTTTCATTATAAAGATTTTGTCCAGTTAGCTAACAATTACTCAGGTAATAAATTGCCATCAGTTCCTCAACATACAATTAGCTCAGGGTTTAGCCTAAGCCTTACAAACCTTATAGCAACTGTTACCTATTTGTTCAACAGTAAGATTGCATTAAATGATGCTAACAATCAGTACGCAAAGGCTTACAATTTGTTGGGTGCAAAGCTATTTTATGGTTTGAGCAGAAAACATGTATTGCAATTGTTTGCGGGTATTGATAATCTTCTTGACAACACTTATAGCCTTGGCAATGATATCAATGGATTTGGTGGCAGGTACTACAACACAGCAGCCGGAAGAAATTATTATATCGGCATAAATTTTAATTCGCCATTTACAAAACCCTAAGCGATATACATAAAAAAATGCATCGGGATAACGATGCATTTTTTTGAAGCGATCACTAATAGGGAAGGGCTTGATTCGCTTGATCCCTTACTGAGATGATTTCTGTTTTACGTCACCATCCCGCAAGTCAACTTTTTTCTTACGATCCACATCACCGTGCTTGTGCTTGGTTTTATAGCCTTTATAATGCTTGTGCCTGCTTACGGTGTTATGTACTTTTTGAGGTACAGTAGAAGTTTTTTTTGTTTTGTCTTTATCATCCTGTGCATGGGAGGCTAAACCCAGGCTAAAAGAAAATAAAACAATGAAGAGTAATTTTTTCATCAGGTGTAATTTAAGTAGAAGTTTATAATTTTTAGATGTATAGATGTATACTCATTAATCCTGCGATACCATCAAACTGCATCCTCTTATATCACTAACATCACATCTTCCTAAAATCTCAAATGATTTATTACCAAAAATCCTGCCTAAATCATCTGTTGCTATAAATGCACAGGAATAAATATTAGCCAGGTCTATAATATTTATAATGCCTGCGGTGTGTTCTCTTTCTTGCGCAGGCAGCGCTTTCACCATTAACGGGTCATCCTCATCTCTTACATATACGTTCATCCATGGGGGGCATTTATAAAGGCCTTCCCTTATTGAGTAAGCCTGTGATAACAATTCTGTCATCCCGTATTCTGCATGAACCTGCGCTACACCCAGTTTTAGTTGCAATATGGAATGTAATTCCTGCCGGGTCATTTCTTCACGCCGCCCTTTCATTCCGCCGGTTTCTATTATGGTGGTAAACTTCAGGTTCATAGTATATTTCTCCGCAAAATCAAGCAAGGCATAGGATACACCGATGAACAACGTTGGCTGTTGCAGTATTTCATTGTGTAATAAGGTGTGGTAAAGCTTCTCATCATTGTTAAGAAAAAAGCCGCTTAAGGCATGGTTGCTTTTATTAATGAGTTCTTTAACCATAAAAATCAGGGAAGAGTTTTGCCTTTCCATATAAGATGGCAAAAGCGCAACTATGCACCAGTCTTTTTCAGCACCATGGAATAACTCAAAGGCATTGGTAAAACTTTTAGTATAGAGGTCAATGCTTTTAATAAGATGCCTGCTGTTAACTGAAGAGGTTGTGCCGCTGCTTTCAAAAACCATTTCGGGCATGAAAGTCGTTGTTGTAATAGAATGGCTTTTAAAAAAACTAATAGGCAAAAAAGGGATTTTGGTGACCTGCGTTACCTGGTATGGTAAAATACCAAGCTGATCAGTAAATTGTTTATAGATAATATTATGTTGGTATTGAAAGTGAAAT